>JBCDCO010000031.1:0-29339 GCA_039181635.1 Cyanobacteria bacterium P01_G01_bin.19
GGTACAGTCTTTGCCGACATTCCTGGTTTGATTTCGGGTGCATCCGAAGGGATTGGTTTGGGTCATGATTTTTTGCGACATATCGAACGGACTCGCGTATTGCTACATCTAATCGATGCCACTGCTGATAACCCCGTGGCTGATTATGAAACTATCCAGCAAGAATTAGCAGCTTACGGACATGGGTTGCCAGAACGCCCCCAAATCATTGCCTTTAATAAAATAGATGCCATTGATGATGAGATTTTAGAATTGCTCACCTCCGAACTCCGAGAAGTAACTAATACGCCGATTTATGCTGTTTCCGCAGTCAGTCGCCAGGGGTTAGATACAATTGTGCGAGAAATATGGTCGATTCTGGATGCTCAAAAGGCTTCTCCCGTTGTTTAGCCCCAGTTTTTGGTTATTTCGAGTCTAAATAAAATCCTTAACCCTCACTTAAGTTAAGAAACGTTAAGATAACTGATAGTCAATTAACTTTGGCAATCGTTATCTCAACAAATAGCTTGTGGAAGTCTGGAAGGTTCTCGAAACCGATATCAAACAAAAACTAATCAACTTATTTTGCGCTGGTCTACTATTTTGGATTAGCATCACTTTGATGCTGCCTACTTTACCGACCTATATTCAATCTATGGGGGGAACAACCAAACAAGTGGGCATGGTCATGAGTTGCTTTGCCATCGGATTGATTGCTTCTCGAACTTGGCTGGGAAAAGTTGCCGACCTTCGCAGCCGCAAAATAGTCATCTTGATTGGTAGTTTTGTAGCGGCAACTGCACCAATAGGTTATTTGCTGGTTCACTCGATCGCTGGTTTGGGAACGATCAGAGCTTTTCATGGCATTAGTATTGCAGCGTTTACCATTGGTTATAGTGCTTTGGTGGTAGACTTAGCGCCGATTAAATATCGAGGTACTCTAATTGGCTACATGAATTTGGCAGTACCAATTGGCATGTCTGTGGGTCCAGCCTTGGGCGGTTTTTTACAGGAAAGTGGCAAAAACATGATTCCTGGAGGTACGGGTTATGAAGTTCTGTTTATCACTTCTATTGTTTGCGGTTTCTCAGCTTTGTTTTTAGCTAGCAAAATTAAAGAAACTCCTTTGCCGCAGGCAGTCTCAGCCGATAAGTTAAACTCAACGACGCAACAAAGAGATTTTTGGCAGCTAGCCAAAGACCCCAGCCTGGTTGTACCCACCATAGTTTTGATGCTAATCGGACTGGTTTTCGGTACTTTAGTGGCATTTTTACCCTTGTTTATTAAAGATATAGGGCTAGATTTTAATGTAGGTTTTTTCTACACCGTCGTGGCAATTTCCTCTTTTTCCGTACGCCTATTTGTCGGGCAAGCAAGCGATCGCTATGGAAGAGGCATATTCATCAGCGGCAGTTTGATCTGCTACATTGTTTCCATGATTTTGCTTACCCAAGCAGAAACCAGAGGGATGTTTATTCTTGCAGCGATCGCTGAAGGTTCGGGTGCGGGTATTCTAATTCCGCTAATTTTAGCATTGGTTAGCGATCGCTCTTATCCCAACGAGAGAGGTAAAGTATTTGCTCTTTGTATGGGTGGATTTGATGTGGGAATAGCAATGGGTGGACTGGTTTTAGGCTCCCTATCAGCTCTATTAGGAGGCTATCGAGGCATATTTTCTCTAGCAGCTATTTTAGCCAGCTTAGCTTTAGCAATCTTTATGACTCAGGTAGGAAAAAACGTCCGCCACTCTCTATTTTTTGCTTTAGGTAAGGCAAAAAAAGATACCTACACCGTCAATCAACTATAGCAATAGCTTGGTCTTCTATCTCACCGTGTCCCTGCTAAAATATCTATATCAAAAAATGTTTTCATAGCTAAAGACGATTATGCTACTGACAGAAACTAATCTAGTTGCTTTGTTATACCTAGTTTTGAGTGGCACGTATCTTTTGGTGTTGCCAGGGCTAGTTTATTTATACCTCAAAACCCGCTGGTATTCTGCAGGATCGGTTGAGAGATTAATTATGTACCTGTTCGTATTTTTGAGTTTCCCTGGTATGCTCTTACTCAGTCCATTTCTTAACTTCCGTCCCAAACGTCGCGACTTAAAAGCTTAGGAAAAAATATGCGTAGAATCGATGCACTTGGTATTGGTCTTGGGGTATTTATTGCAGCGGGACTTGTTTATCTTGGGCTGCAGATATTTGGGCTCGATGGCATTGATGCGGGAATCTGGACTCAAGCACTTCTGGTTGTTGGTCTGGTAGGCTGGTCTCTTACCTATTTATTTCGAGTAGGCACCAAGAAAATGGCTTACAACCAGCAACTTAAAGACTATGAAGAAGCCGTGATGCAAAAGCGTTTAGAAGAAATGTCCCCCGAAGAGTTGGCTCAACTACAGCAAGAAATAGAGCAAGACAAGCAATCATCTAACTAAAGACAAAAATAATAAATTAATTCCGCAAACATGAAATCTGTTGCCAATCGCTTCCAACATCTCAAGCAAAATTCTGAGTGCGCTCTCATTCCGTTTATTACTGCTGGAGATCCAGATTTGGATACTACAGCTAAAGCATTGGAGGTTTTAGCTCAAAATGGCGCAGATGCGATCGAACTAGGAGTTCCTTATTCCGATCCGTTAGCGGATGGACCGACAATACAGGCAGCCGCAACCAGAGCTTTACAAAAAGGCGTGCGGCTAGATGATGTTTTAGAGGTGGTAAGAAAGGTTGCCCCTAAAATCGATATTCCAATTATTTTATTTACCTACTATAATCCTATTTACTATCGTGGCGTAGAGTCTTTTCTCAAGCAGGTCAAGGATGCAGGAGTAAGCGGTCTGGTAGTGCCAGATTTGCCCCTAGAAGAAGCAGATATTTTGCTCGAGCCAGCCCAAGAAATAGGTATCGAGGTAACACTGCTGGTTGCTCCTACCAGTTCTCAAACAAGAATAAATGCGATCGCCACTAAATCCCAAGGATTTATTTATTTGGTTTCCGTAACTGGAGTAACGGGGGTACGCTCCGAGATGGCATCGGGCGTTAAAGATCTGCTAACAGAATTGCGCAACAGCACAGATAAGCCAATTGGAGTTGGCTTTGGTATTTCTAGCCCCGAACAGGCAAAGCAAATCAAGGATTGGGGTGCTGATGCCGTGATCGTCGGCAGTGCTATCGTTAAGAGATTAGCAGAAGGTACTCCAGAAAAGGGATTAGAAGCGATCGCCCAATTTTGCTCTTCTCTTAAAGAAGCAATATCTTAATCAAATTAATTAATTTAATTAGTTCGCTAAATTAGCTCGGTATTTATGGGGTACCGTTGCTAGGAGTATGGTTATTAGAAGGCAGAAGAGAGTTGGGCAGATCTTCAAATCTTTGCTTGACTGCTCTGCAAAACTCTTTCATTTGAGCCACTGTCATAGTTGGTTCTGCTTGTCCTTTTTCCCATCTACGAATAGTAGATACCGCTACGCCAATTTCTCTCGCTAGTTGTTCTTGAGATAATTTAACGTTTAATCTCAATCTCTTGAAAGGAGAATTGGTTTCTTGGCGTTGAGATTTTTTAGGTCGTGTCATAGTACAAAGTTGATTAATTACAATAAAGCAGAATTCAGCAATTTTTTTGACAGCAAAAATCATATATATTGACGTCTAGTGAAATCAATATAGGTGGCAAAAATATTTCAGGTAGAGAAATATCTTGAATATGTTGGCTACTATTATGTAGAAGATTGTTTGCTATTTGTCTAATCTTGCTTTGCTGCTTGCTGGATAAAATAGAAGTATTAATTAAGCTCACGGATCGAGGAAACTTCTATGCTAAATCAAAATTTAGTAACGCTATTAAGGTTATTAGCCTGGAATAGCTCGAAAATATTCGCTCGATTTGTACGCTCAATTTTGTCCTATACTAACAGAAAAAACAGGTAATACTATTGGCAAAAACACCGAAATTATAATATTAATTAAAAAACCTTCAAAATACTATCAAAGAGGCTTAATACTTAAGTATTTTCTATTTAATTGAGCGGTTATTTTGACTATTCAATATACTCACCTAAGTAGATATTCTGAAACCTATTAAAATTGTTTTTCTTATTTATGTTTTTCTCGATTGAAAAATTCATTCATATTTTGACTCAAAAATTGTTGGCAATTTGCCGAATGATAGCTTAGTTGTCAAAAAGATAAATATACAAAAGCAAATGTACTTAATAAGAATAATCTCAAAATAGAACTATAAGATATCTCTGCTGGCAGACATTAACTCTCTCGACTCTTGCTTTACTAAGCCAATCATTGCTGCCTGCTGCAAATCTATAAACGCTTCAAGGTCTTCTAGTTCGTATTTGTTTTTCAACATTATTCTGAGTTTGTTTTCCGCTTCCAAGGTCAAATACCCCGTGTTGAGCGCTTGTCTTACTATCTCGCGGATTAATTTCATAGCCAATTTGTTAACTCCTAATTGCTAAATGTGGTTAGACAAAGATTTTGCTAAATTTTGCCGATGAAAGATTAAAGAGATTTTATAAGTTGGAAGATAGGACTGTATTTATGAATACATTTATCTAACTATCATCAAATTTTAATGAAACCTGAGTGTTTTTCCTGTAACTTCGATCACCTTATAATGGGTTGTAAACTCATTAATACGGTTGATTAGCCCCATTTAACTGGATTTTTTAGTGAAAACAGGCTTTAAAAACGGAATTAATTCCTCTTCAATCCTAAAGCACTCAGCTTACTGATATTTTCATAGGCTTTCCCCAAACGTAATTTTACTTATGTATTATGACGTAAGTTTGTTAAAGATGTTATAAAAAATATACATTGTATCCGTAAAATCACTTACTATTATGCCTTTATTTCTGCCAAATCGGAAAAAGTGTAAATAAACATATCAGAAGTTAGAAGCAATCTACTTCTATCGTCAGATGTAGTTATTGGCTTAAAATGAGCTATTTGCCAGATATTCAGCAGAATTTAGCTTATCTGGGGTAATTTTTTTTTCATAAATAGTAGTTCCGATTGTTGAGCGGCAGAACATAAAGTAACTCTGTGGCGATCGCAAGTTACTAGTAAAACTGTAAATTAGAGAGTGCGCCTGTCGTTCGGCAAATTTACTGATCTGCTTGACAACTCATAGTCGTTATGAGTATGATTTATACAGTGAAATCAATAAGTAATTTAGCAAAAAAAATAGGGGTAAATATAGTAAATGAGAGATACAGTACCAAACGTAGTATTTAAAACCAGAGTACGTGATGAATCTGTCGAGGGACCAAACCCTTTTCGCTGGCAGGATTTGACTACTGAAGAAATTTTCAAAGGTAAAAAAGTAATTGTATTTTCTTTACCTGGTGCTTTCACTCCTACTTGTTCTTCTACTCACCTACCTGGATACGAAAAACACTATGAAGAGTTCAAGTCTCTGGGCGTAGACCAAATCATTTGTTTATCTGTCAACGATGCTTTTGTCATGTTCCAGTGGGGCAAACAGCAAGGAGTCAATAATGTTTTCCTTCTTCCCGATGGCAGTGGAGAATTTACTCGTAAAATGGGCATGTTGGTCGACAAGTCGAACCTCGGATTTGGCATGCGTTCTTGGCGCTATTCCATGCTGGTAAACGACATGAAGATTGAAAAAATGTTTGTCGAGCCAGATTTTGGCGATAACTGCCCTACCGATCCGTTTGAGGTATCAGACGCCGAAACAATGCTGGCTTATCTAAAAGAAGCAAAATAACTTACATTTCATCGCATAGGGGTATCCAATAAAATGCCCCTATCATAAAAAGTAATGGGAACAATCTATCTTGGTGCGATCGCTTCTTTGGGCGCAGGACTGGCAACTGCAGTGGGAGCGTTACCCGTAATTTTTACCGCTAATTTAGATAAAAAATGGCAGGGAATTTTGCTAGGCTTGGGAGGCGGAGTAATGTTAGCCGCCACAGCGTTCTCTCTTATTGTTCCAGGTAAAGAAGCCGCAGTATTTCTGGGTTATTCGGAAACGAGCTCGGCGCTAATTGTCAGTGTCGGAATGATCCTGGGAGCAAGCTTGCTGTGGTTGATGCACAATTATTTTCCTCACGAGCATTTTAATCAGGGTGCAGAGGGAAAAGTAACTGAAAACTTTCAACGTATTTGGCTGTTCATCATCGCAATTACCATTCATAACTTTCCAGAAGGTTTGGCTGTAGGAGTCGGTTTTGGCGATGGTAATGTCAGTCACGGACTTCCTCTAGCGCTGGGAATTGGCTTACAAAATATGCCAGAAGGCTTAATCGTCGCTTTGGCGTTGAGAGAGTTGGAATATTCCGTGGGATATGCATTAGGTATTTCCCTGCTGACTGGCTTAGTCGAGCCTATTGGTGGAATAGTGGGGGCGAGCATCGTGAATTTCGGACAGGTTTTTCTGCCTTGGGGGATGGCGATCGCCGCAGGTTCGATGCTGTTTGTTATTGTCGATGAAATAATTCCTGAGATAGATCGTGAAAGCAGCGCCCAAGAAGGTACATTAGGAATTATGGTAGGTTTTGTCACGATGATGTTTCTCGATATTGCACTGGGCTAATTTAGCAATTGCTGCTTGAATCCCATAGGACTAATTTTTTATATTTACAGTAAGTACAAAGGAGAATCAAATTATGGTTTCTACTGTTTCTAAGCAAAAACTTTACAATACTCGTTTAGATATTTCTGAAGATATTCGAGTCAAAGAAATTGAAATTCTAAATCAAACCCTGGCAGCAACACTAGACCTTAAAACCCAAACCAAACAAGCACATTGGAACGTCAAAGGGATGGACTTTTTCCAACTGCACGAATTGTTTGATGAAATTGCTACCGAACTAGAAGAGTACGTAGACATGTTGGCAGAAAGAGTAACGGCATTAGGCGGTGTAGCGATGGGAACAGTCCGCATTGCTGCTGCAAATTCGATCTTGTCAGAGTATAATCTCGACGCAGTTACAGGAATAGAACACGTAACTGCTCTGGCTAATAGTTTTGGTAATTATGCCAAACACGTACGCGAGGCAATTGACGCAACTGAAGAATTAGGCGATGCAGATACTGCGGATCTCTATACCGAGATTTCTCGCACCATTGATAAACGTCTTTGGTTCCTAGAAGCTCATTTGGCTGGATAACTTCAGTTTTGGTGGGCATCAATTTATCGACGGATAAAAAGTAAAATTGTTTTTGATGCCCACCCTACGAGAAATATAATTATGTCAGATACTAAAGGTGCAGATGCCGTTGATCGCGCAATTGCTCAAGGCTTAGATTTAGATGGCTCTAAAATTCCCGAACAGAAGCTTTCTTTATACAACAAGGTAATGGGCTTTGAAGCAGGAAGACAAAGAAGCGGCGTTACCAATACCATGCGCTCGCGCATCGTCAGGATTGGAGCTAAGCACTTGCCTCAAGCCGAGCTAAATCAAATGTTGCTTGATGCAGAGTTTCCTCCTCTGAAGGAAAAAGAAATTGCTTTTTACTATGGTGCAAAGTAGAGATTAATTGCTTTGTAAAGCGCAAAAAATAGAGAAAATTTCTAAAAACTCTGTGTATTGGTCTAAGACTTCGACTACCAGATTCAGCGTTGTCTAATCGTCAACAATAGCATCTTCATAAGTCACCGTGGCACCTAAGTTTCCTGTAGCGGTATTGGTTAAATCTCCTGCTGGATTACTAAAGTATATTTTAATTTGCTTGTAATTGGTGGGGATTTGGGTGGTATTGCTACTGCGAGAAAAGGCGCTTAACATAGAGCAAAAGTCGGTATTGTGAAAAGCGATCGCCTGGAAGGCACTTGCATCAACCGAGGATGCGTTCCTAAGAAATTTCTTTGTCAGACATTCTGATTTTCAGCCGACGAAGATAATAAATGACCCACAAACTACATCCTGATAACAGCAAACCCAGGCTAGGGCTAAACTCAAAAGGAACTGGTTCAAAAGTGACGGTATCTGTCGGATCTGTGAAAACGACGTCTCCAGCAAAGAAAAAATTACGATTGTCGGTATTGACACCACCTACAACTTCATAATTTATTTCAAATTCTGAGATATTGTTAAACTGAAAACTAGCAGCATGGTTTTCTTGAGCTGTAGTTAGATTGTTGGAGTTGGCAGGATTAGTAACGGCTACGGCAGGGGAAGTGAAGCTAACCGCTTGAGGATTCGATGTATCGATGGTTAAACTGCTGGCATCAGTAACAGTGTACTCAGCTGAGGTCAAAAGCGTAAGTCTTTCTTGACTGCCATCAACATTCCCCCCATCAATGTCATAAAAACCCATATCGGCTTCAAAAACGCTAAAAGGGGTATTTGTCCCAGTTTCTACAAAGCTGAAATTAAAGGTTGTGGATGAATTGCGAGGCATATTAATTCTGCCGTCATTAACCAGAACAGTACCATTCCTTTGTGGATTATTTGGATTGTAGGCGTTGACGACCGCTATTAGCAAGTCTATATCGTTATCTGGATCTACCCCCTCAAACCTCATGGTTGCACCAATATTATCAGTCAAATTAGTATCGGTGAGATTTCCCGTAACAGTGCCGCTGAAATCTAGTTGAAAACCCAGCGCAGGAAGTGCGTCAAAAATCATCAGACAAGCAACTGATAAAAAGATATTTGAAAATATAGCAGTTGAATTTATAGAGATATGTCGAAGATACTCAAAGTATGAAAGATTCATAGAGATCGGAAATAGGGATACACAAAACAAGCAGCATCAGTTAACTGTTAGACTTCAACTAGAACTCGCCACTTTTATGTAAGGTTCGGAAGTAAGCCCTGAGGTGCATAGGTTAGATTCTTTCGCATGTTACCTATGGTAGAGACTAGATTTCTCAGGTGAAATGAGAATTGTGCTGTGTTTTAGATTACAAATAACGTTTGATTGATTAGGCTAGTTACTTTTACATAAGGAGATTAATAAACATGAGTTATGATTTTGATTTGTTTGTGATTGGTGCGGGTTCGGGTGGCATTGCCACTGCTAGAAGGGCCGCACAGTATGGGGCAAAAGTAGGCATTGTGGAAAGCGATCGCCTTGGTGGAACCTGTGTTAACCGTGGTTGTGTCCCCAAAAAGCTAATGGTATATGCCTCCCATTTCCCTGCTGGCTTCGAAGAATCGGCGGGATATGGCTGGACTGTGGGAGAAAGCAGTTTTGACTGGAATAAGATGATTACGGCTGTTAATAATGAGGTCGATCGCCTTAACGGTATCTATAGCAGAATGCTGGATAATTCTGGAGTTGAAGTATTCCAAGGCTACGGTAAATTTCTGGATGCCCATACCGTAGAAATTGGCGACAAGAAAGTTACTGCTGACAAGATTTTAATTGCAGTTGGCGGCAAACCTTCTAAGCCAGATACGATTAAGGGGATCGAACACACGATTACCTCTAGAGAAATATTCAACGTCCAAGAACAGCCCAAACGAGTTGTCATTATTGGTGGTGGCTATATCGGAGTTGAATTTGCCTGTATCTTAAATGGTTTGGGTTCTGAAGTTACGGTTGTGATTCGTGGCGACAAAATTCTCAAGGGATTTGATGAAGATATTCGCGATGAAATCCAGGCGGGAATGGAAAATCATGGCATAAAAATCATCAATAAATGTGACTGTCGTTTGATAAAGATTGAAAAAACCGACAGCGGCTTAAACATATCGCTTCCCATCAAAGGAAGCGAGGAGAAAGTGATTATTGCCGATGTCGCTAGTCTAGCTGCAACTGGTAGAAAGC
Organism: Cyanobacteria bacterium P01_G01_bin.19; assembly: GCA_039181635.1. Taxonomy (GTDB): domain Bacteria; phylum Cyanobacteriota; class Cyanobacteriia; order Cyanobacteriales; family Xenococcaceae; genus Waterburya. The sequence continues at coordinate 9,738 of JBCDCO010000031.1, forward strand.
CCAATCTCAAAAATCTAGGTTTGGAAAATACCCAGGTAGAAGTAGTCAACGGTGCGGTGGCAGTAGACGAGTACAACAAAACTGCTGAAGACAATATCTATGCAGTAGGCGACTGTACGGACAGAATCAATTTAACCCCCGTAGCTATTAATGAAGGTCGAGCCTTTGCCGATACTCACTTTGGTGGGATGTCGCGCAAGATGAGCTATGAAAATATTCCTACAGCAGTATTTACTACTCCTGAGGCTGCTACTGTAGGTATGACTGAAGCGGAAGCCAAAGAGAAATATGGCGATGCAATTAAAGTTTATCGTAGTAAATTCCGCCCCATGTACTACACTTTGCCAGGAAAACAGGAAAAAACCCTGATGAAGCTAATTGTGGAAACCGAAAATAATAAAGTAGTTGGCGCACACATGGTAGGAGATAGCGCAGCAGAAATTATTCAGGGAGTAGCGATCGCCGTCAAAATGGGAGCAACCAAGGCTGATTTTGATGCCACAGTTGGGATTCACCCCAGTTCGGCAGAAGAGTTTGTGACCATGCGTTAATTCCATGCTGATTAGCGATTGAAAGCGATCGCTTTGATACAGGCGATCGCTTTCTTATAATTTATCCAGTAATTCTAGTACTGCTTTGGGACTGAGCTTATTTTTGAACCAAATTAAATGATTTGGCAAATCGGTAAATTTAACTCCAGCCTTATCTAGATTGAGTCTTTCCGACACAGCTAAAATCAAATTGTCCGTATCCCCATTACGCACTTGATAAAACTTTTTTTGTAAATATTGCGGTCGCCAATAACCGACAATTTCTAGTAAAAATTCTCTGCCATCGGGATGAACCAAACGAAAGTCGGGAATCATCACGCTACCAGGAAGAGGAACAAGGTCTACTTCTCTTTCCATTCGCCATTCTGTTTTCGCCTTTGCCCAGCCTTTAGCAAAAGAAGCCTCCAGCATACTGTCATAGGGTTTTCCAGGAGGATAGTGAGAAACCAGATCGCTGCGATCGCTAGTTAAAATAAACTTACCCGTCTTAATACTGCCCGAATATTGGTCGCGATTTTGTAGCGTGGCTTGTAAACTCCACTTAGTAACATGTAGCAAAGCAGGGATCATTTTAGCCAAAGCCAAGCCATAGCGAGTGCTAGCCTTAAATAAACTGGCAGGACCATCCATAGTCAAGGTAAAGCCCGTATCGGCATCCCCTTCAATATATGCCATGAGTTGAAACAACTTGATATAGCGAAATAGCAGTTTATACTCTCCAGGATCGTTACGATGGGCATTGATGACCACATTGCTCGCACGGTAAAAAATTCCTTGAACCTGAGATAGATTGTAGCGATGGAGTAAGGATTCGGGTACGGGTGCTTCAAACTGAGTTAGGATACGATTCTCCTGCAAGTCTGCATATAAACCCGCCTCGACTTCAGCACGAGAGACAGGACGTTTTAACTCACCTGATAGGGTAGAACAGACAGCTTCGATAGTTTGACTCCGCTGGCTTGGCAAAGTGATGGTTTTAGCCGCTTCAGAAAATACTTTCTGACGCAACACGGGAGGTTCGAGAGGGCTTATAATCTCAAAAGTAGAGAACGTGTTTCTTAATATGTGAGCCAAACCTCTTTTGACTCGATAATCGGGGCTGTTTCCTTCTAAGTCTAGGAGTTGCTTGTCTAATTCTCCTTGAGTTTTACCCACACAAGCTTGAAAACAATCGATTATTTCTGTGGCAATCGCCAAATTACGGTTATCGATTCCTAACTTTTTCGGTACGATTGTTTCGCCATTACGCTTATATATAAGTAAATCGCTTTTTAACATTACTACTAGCTTTAGTTCTAACTTGGAAAAATGTATCAGCCCTTAGAATGCCGTCCCGATAGTTATCAAGAATGGTACAAGCAAGGTAATAAATTACGAGCAGAAGGCTATTACGAAGAAGCCTTAGCGAGCTATGAGCGGGCAATAAACTACAAACCTCGCGACTATTGGTCATGGTATCGCAAAGGGGTAGTCTTAGAAGCGATGGGCTACTACGAAGAAGCAATCAATAGCTATACTAAAGCCAATAATATCGAGCCAGATAACTACTGGTCTTGGTACGAGCAAGGATGCATTTACTTCACGGCATTTGCTCGATACAAACAAGCGATCGCCTGTTTTGAAAAAGCTTTAGCAGCTCATCCTCAGGACTATTGGGCAATCTATCGACTGGCAGAATCTTGGCGCAGACTGGGAGAATATCATCAGGCAATTGATTACTATAATCGCGCCCTAGAATTGCGCCCGCAAGATTTTTGGGCTTGCTTTCGTCGTGGTGAAGCACAGCAGCAGTGGGGAAATCCAAAACTAGCTTTGCAAAGCTACGATTCAGCCCTAAACATCGAACCCGACGATTACTGGACTTGGTATCAAAGAGGCATAGTTTTACAGCAGTTGGAACGATTTTCAGAAGCGATCGCCAGTTACGATTGTGCCCTAAATCTGGAAGATCGATTCGATCCTGCTTGGTATCAAAAAGGTTGCTGTTATGCCAAGCTGGATAATGTTAACTGGGCAATTATGAGTTTAGAACAGGCGATCGACCTTCATCCCGAAAAGTATTTGGATTTGGCAGCAAAGGCCCCTGTGTGGTCGAAATATCGCCCTAAAACTGGTTTTCAACTATTACTAACCAATAAAAGCCGTAAATATAATGTTTCTCATTCTGGTGAAGTCTAGATAAATCTTAGTTAATTGTTGATAGTTCACTGTTCATTGGGTGTACCTCATGACTTTGAGAATTGCTATATTCAACTTAACAACTAACAACTAACAACTAACAACTAACAACTAACAACTAATATGCGTAGCGGTATCCTTTAGGACAAAAATCAGAATTTGACTCATACCTACATAACTATAAAAATCGACATATCTGTCTTTTTCCGACTTTTATCAGAAAACTCCCGACTTTCCCCGACAGACAAGGAATACAAGATTACATAAACTGTTTTGTAAGCAAATAAAACACAGTTTTCAAGACAAGCATTATGTATCGTCCGACAATGGATTTAGCGGGAGAAGTTTGTTTTAGTCCCAACTTTTGGCAAACCAAAAACAGAATTAACTATCTAATTGACGAATACCTGAGTACAGAGAAACTAAGCGATCGCTTAGAGGATTTGCAACAGCAGTTTCAAGATCCGCAGCCGCGAAAATGGTCGGCAATAGATTGGCAAGATATAAATCCAGAACAAGTCATTGGCATTGAACTGGATATTTTTTTGTCTATTATCAAGGGTGCATTAGATACAGAAGCACCAATTAGAGATTACACCCAAACAAGTCGGCAATATCTCGCACCCATTCATCCCAGTATGGCTAAATTTGTCGGTGGCGAAATTAGCGATGATGGCAAAGTAATTCGGCTTGGTTTGTGGGAGAAAGAAGAACGTCAGCACACCCCAGCCTTAATTAAAATTTACCAGCAGCTGAGTCAAGCTAAAATTCTGCCCCAGCTAAGGCAAGCTAGGGCTTACCAACCCAGAAAAAATCCCTATCGAGACCTATACGAACATGGATTACATCGCGTGGTTACTGAATATGGCGCGGCGTGCCTTTATATCTGGTTGATGTCTCATTCTACGGGGACTACTCAACAAGTATTGGCTGAATTGTTGCAGGATGAAATCAATCATCTAGCCAAATTTTGGGGTGTGGGAATGTGGTTATATCCCAATGCTGCAGAACAATCTATCGCCTATCTTCTTAGCCAAATTAGTACTATTTTACCTGTATCCTGTAAATCAAAATCACCAGCTAGATCGAATCTAAAATCTACTTTCCAACGTATGATGTCAGTCTTAAATTGGCAGTCTTGGTCAATTTTATCCAGAAGCGAACTAATCTATACCTTTATTGGGACTTTGAGCAAAATGTGGCGCTGGAGTAGCCAATTAACTCCAGAGTATTTACAATCATGCTGTGCCACGTCAGAATTTTTTGAGAACGATAAGATCAAATGCCAACAGCCAGAAATTATTACTTTCTAAATCCCCAAAATCATCGTCTTTATTTTTATTTATTTTAACGTCCCAAAACATTAGATAATTTCCATGACAGCCCAATTAATAACTACTTTATCTACTGAAATTAATCTCAACTCATTACCCAAGCACGTCGCTGTGATTATGGACGGCAATGGTCGATGGGCAAAGCAACGAGGTTTACCCCGCATTGAAGGGCATCGTCGAGGCGCAAACACCCTTAAAGAAATGCTGCGCTACTGCAAAGATTTGGGCATTGAAACCTTAACAGCTTACGCTTTTTCCACTGAAAACTGGGGTCGCCCAACAGGAGAAGTCAATTTTTTGATGGGTCTATTTGAAAGATTGCTCCAAAAAGAATTACGAGAAATGGAACAAGAAGAAGTATGTATTAATTTTATTGGCGATTTAACTCCTCTACCAGCTTCTCTACAAGCAGAGATGCATCGCTCGATGGAACGCACCAAAAACAATGCAGGTGTATTTTTTAACGTAGCAATTAACTATGGTAGCCGTCATGAAATGATTAAAGCTTGTCAAGCCATTGCCCAAAAAATAGAACAGGGAGAACTATCTACTGAAGAGATTGACGAATCAACAGTTTCTCAACACTTATACACTTCGGCTAGCCCAGACCCCGATTTATTGATTCGTACTAGCGGCGAAATGCGCTTGAGCAACTTCTTATTGTGGCAGCTAGCATATACGGAAATATACGTTACCGATACTCTTTGGCCTGACTTCGATAGCGAACAGTTCGATCTTGCCCTAGCATCTTTTCAGCAACGCGATCGCCGTTTTGGCAAAAAAGTCGGTTAACTTGCTACCAACAAATATTAACTAGTACTTAGAAGGTAAAATAGTTTACCTTCTAAGTATTTTTATGGTTCGTAAATTTATTGTTTGTTTAAAAAACAGTGATCTCACTAAATACAACCAATACTTAATTAGACTATATTGCAGTTATCTACTTAACAAATAGTTGTTGTCAGAAACCAACTTGAGAATAACTACTGAATAAGTTCTTCGGGTGAGAAGGGAACGGTAAATATATCAAGTCTCCTAATGGCAAACCAAAACCAAAGGAGCTCACATGAAACTTTCATTAGCATTAAGTGCAGTAATATCTTTAGCAGCTATTAGCTTTATTCCATCTAAAACAGTACAGGCATCGCAAATATCTTCATTTGGCGAACAAGAAATAAACCAAAGTCAATTTGCGGTGGTTGCTGCACCATATCGTCATGGTTATAACCTCTTGATTCTAGAACAAGTTCCTTCACAGCAAAAATGTTGGGAAGAAGTTGGCAGTTCTCCTACCGTAATCAAGCCTTTGTTTTTGGATTTTGACTTTACCGATGCGTGTAAAAGAAGTTCGGATAGTAATAGCTATTCCATTCGTTTAAATGGTGAAGATTATGGCATGGATTATCTAACAGATATTGTCAAACGAGATGGAGAATTACATTTGATAGGCGTTCCTCGCGATCGCAGTAAACCTCAATTTCATATTGGTAGAACCCATGGCTTTAAATTGGGTTCGCTCAAAATTGTTCTCAATCCTGAATGGCGTTTGACCAAGCGTCTTCATGAAGACAACACAACAGAGCATATTTATCTAAGTAATAATATCGCCGAGTCAGAGCAGCTAGTTAGTCATGCGGTGCAACCATCTGCCCCTGCCCCTAACTATGGACAGCCTAGCCATATGCCAGCTTCTAATGTGGCTCCTATTGCTCGACCAGTACAGCCTAATCTAGGCTATCAGCCTTCAATGCCGAATACTTATCAACAGCCTGTTCCCGTGTATCAGCAACCTGTATATCAGCAACCCATATATCAGCAACCTGCATACCCACAACCCAGCCCATTACCCCAAGCAACTAACGTTTATCAGCAGCCTGTATACTATCCCGTTCCTCCAGTTGTGCAACCAGCCAATGTTTACCCCCAGCCTGTATATCAACAGCCTGTTAACCTGGGTTATGGTCAATACTAAGTAGGTAGGGACGATTAAAGTTAAATGTGATGGTAGGAAGTCAAAAGTCAAAAGTCATAGCGAAGTGTATCCCTTTAGGGAAAAGTATTTAAGTGATTTATTTTGTTTGTAGATAGTTAGGTTTAATCATGTCGGTCTACTTAGGACATATTTGTCTAACCTATTATTATCGACATCAAGGATCTTCAACGACAGTTATCGCAGTTACCGCATTTGATTTTCTGCGCTGCTTGATCAAAGCCAAAAGCGTTTAATAGATATTGCCAACGACAATGCTTAGTTCTCAGATACTGCTGCATTTGTTGCCGATAATAGTTTTGGCTAGCGAGCAAATGATCGCTAATCCGCTGAGATGGATGTTTGCGATAGTGAAAAGGATCTTGCCAAGAAATTAAGTCGAGACTGTGTAAAATACTCAGCATGATTTCTCCTTGGGGAAACTGTTCTTGAATAGTGGCGATTTTACTTTCGTTTGGTAGCTGTTTGAGCAAACGTTGCGTGTCGCGAATTTGTTGTTGCAACTTGCGATTAAAAAATTGGCTGCGCTGTCGATCTTCTGGATCTAACCAACCTGTAGGTTCGCTAATTAAAGTTAGCGTATCTGCAGGTTTTCCGTCTCTTCCAGCCCGACCTACTTCTTGTACGTACTCAGCGATTAATTCTGGTGCGTGATAGTGAACTATCCATCTCACATCAGCTTTGTCGATGCCCATACCAAAAGCAGAGGTGCAAATCACAAATTGAAGCTTACCTGAAATCCATTCTCGTTCGATCCTTCTTCTGGTAGCGGTTGCCAATCCTGCATGGTAGGCTGCCACAGAATAATCGAGAGATTGAAACCATTGTGCTAACGCTTGGCTATCTTTTCGCGATCGCACATATACCAATCCCGATCGCTTTTTTCTGGCTTCAATAAATCTTAGGGTTTGCTGCTTTCTTCCTTTGGGCGTCCAAATTGTTTTGATATTTAAGCTTAAATTAGCGCGATAAGGACTGATTAAAAAAGTCTGGGGTTGATTTAATTCTAATGTTTTAACGATTTCTTTTTGTGCCAGAGGATCGGCTGTGGCGGTAAATGCTGCGATCGCAATTTTTGTTCCAGGCGGCTTAGATCTTAATAGACTGCGGCGCACCGCACCCAATCGACGGTAGGCAGGGCGAAATGTCGTTCCCCAATAAACCAGGCAGTGTACTTCATCTAGAATAATCCCCGTTATGTTTAACTGTGGCTGAGAAATGATTTCCCATACAGGAACACTCAAAAGGGTTTCGGGAGATAGATAAAGCAGATTAAATTTTTGTTGGCGAAGAGCCTGTAGAGTATTTTGGCGATCGCGACGAGGTAATTCACTGTGAAGCAACGCCCCTGATAAACCAAGTTGTTTCAACCGATTAACCTGATTTTCCATCAGTGCCACTAACGGCGAAACCACAATGGTCAATCCGTCTTGTAAAATTGCAGGTAGCTGAAAGCAAATTGATTTACCACCACCCGTCGGTAAAACTACCAAGCTATCTTTTCCCCTCAGTAAAGCCTCAATAATCTCACCCTGAGGCGATCTAAATTCCTCATATCCCCAGACTTGGCGAAACTTCTCCTTTGCTCTAGCGAGGCTGTATTCTCGATCTTTCATATCACCAGCGCGGTTAGTTCTGCAACAGACTAACAAAAATCTCTTTGAAATTTAGCTGTCGCGTGATGGAAGATGAAAAAGTAGTGCTTTGCAATCACTCATTAATTATTACCTATTACCTATTACCTATTACCTATTACCTATTACTTATTACTCATTACTTCGGCACTCACTACCAAATATTTTCCCACTCACCCTTCTACGACTGCCTGATTTTAAGCCACAGATCTTGATATTGCTGCTGAGTTTGCGGTGTTTGAGGCAGTAAAAATTCGCTGCGATCCGATTTAATTGCCTCGGATGCCAGTAAAATATTATCTTGAAGAGCTTGGGGTAAATCTTCGGGTTTCATTGACCACAAAATAGGCGATAGTCCTTCGGTAAACAAAGATATCTGCTTTGCGGCTTTAGACTCCCAGCAAAAATCAATCCATTTATTTGTTATTGCGGCTAAGTTATCATCTTCTACCTCAGTCTGCTGAGAGCGTGGTTTGACCCACAAATCTGCCCACAAAGACGTGCCAGATTCGGGAATAATAAACTCAATTTCTGGATATCGTTTTCCCAGAGTCAAGATATCATTCGACCATCCTACCGCCACCCAAGTATCGCCCAGAATAAGAGGTTCTAAGTAGCGATCTGAGCTGTATAGCTTAACCTGTTGGTGCAAGGCTAGTAGCTCTGCTTCCAAATCGGGTATCTGGCTCAAATCATTACTGTTGTATGAATACCCCAATTTTTTTAAAGTCAGACCGATAATTTCTCTGGGAGAATCTAGTAAAGAAATGCGATCGCGTAGCTGAGGATTCCACAGACTTTGCCAGTCTGTAATAGTCAATCCCAATTCGTTTAATTTGTCACTTTTATAGGCAATTACTGTACTTCCCCAACGATAGGGAGCTGCCCATATTTTGCCATCTTTTGTTACATTTCCGTTACTATCGCGGCGAACCAATTTCTGCCAATTTCTGGGCAAGTTTTCCCAATGCTCATAACTCTCTATATCTAAAGGTTGTAGCAAATTTTGATTTATTGCTGACGACAGCCAGTAATCTCCCAAACTTGTTATATTTGGCAACTTTTTAGGTTTATTAAAGATTCTATTGAATAAGTTTTTTGTTTCTGAGTTATCTTCCTCCGTCTTTAATAATTTTTGCAACGAATCAAAACTTTGATATAGCTGAGTTTGAGGTTGAAAATCCACCTTGACTGCTTTCTTAATCGCTTTACGAAAGTCTCCTATTAATTGGATTGGTATTGAATTTGCCAAAAATAATATTTGTAGAATCGTATCCGAATCACCACAGGCAGATAATAGTTGAGCTAAAGTTATAGCCGTAGTAAAGTGAATAAAAGAGCGACGAGATAACTGATAATTCATTACTGTTCAAAGCTTAAAAAATAAAGTATATCTACCTAATCAATTGACCGTGATTTTATTTTGATTATGAAATATATTTTCGTCAGTCATAATAATCAATTTTTATCTTATAAGTCGGTTTTTTGATTCCTATGTATATCTTTCTAAAAAGAAGCCGAGCAATTGTTAAATGAATCAGGAATACTAGTAATTTTATTCAATACTGCCTCTAGCATGAAAGCAGAGAATAACTTCAAATAGATGTCAGTAAATATATGGATACTTTACAAGTACAAATTAGCGAATTACGGGACAAAATAGACGGTCTTCATCAGCTTATTGAGGATATAGGAAACCGAGTTAAAACCTTAAGCGATCGACAATCCGATAATAGATCTGGCGAGTCTTATTCCTTACCCAATTTTGCTTCGGGTTCTAGCAATTCCAATCCACCAAGCGGGGATGAAGAATATCAACTAACTCATAAAGATATTTTGGTAGACGACAATAGCAGCACTAGTTCTGCTAGTTCTGGTAGCGAGAACTTTTCTCCAGACACCCAGATTCGCCGTCTAACAGCACAGCTTACTGCTGCCTATAATCGTATTGCTGCTTTAGAAGAACAACTGTTAACCTACAGAATTCATTCCTAGATGGCGATAACGAGTATACAAAGTTTCAACAGCCGTAAGCAAACGAGTGGAAGTCCAGTTTTGCATTAGATGTGTTGCGATCGCGCAACCTCCAGCTCCCACACCTTCTTTGACATATCCTCGATTATAGGCTCGAAAAGCAGGATAGCGAGAAGTAGCAAAATTTAGCCCACTACCAAGTAGGGGGACTCCACCGATAGAGCGAGCCAAACCGACGGTATTTCCCGTATTGTCTTCTGCTACCCACCGAGTAGTGCCCACCACAATTTGTGATAATTGAACCGAAATTTCATAATTACGAGAAATAGCTTCAATTAGAGCATAAATTGCTAACATTTGTGTTCCGCCTGCTAACATCACTCCGCCACTCAGACTGGCAGACATGGTCATTCCTGCTACCACTATTTGCATGGGATCGCCTACGGCTGCTACCACCTTAAAAGGATTGTTAGACTGATGTAGTAAATTGGCTCGAGATAAGCCAGTCCGAACAATCGACCATTTTTGAATGTGATTGCATTGGGAATGACTACTGTTGACCATTCCCCTAGCCTCTATCCCCAAACCTGTTAGCAGAGCTAAGGCAGTAGTTGTCCCTCCTACGACACATTCACCAATAATTAAGTAGTCCGAGCTGCTAGATAGTTTTTTGCCCCACTTTAAGCCCTGCTCGAATAAATGTTTGACCGTTGCCGAGTCCATCGCCTTCCCAGAAGATAGACAGTTGGCGGGAGTTCCTCCCAGATCGATGGTATCTACTGTGGGTTGATGGAGTAAACCAGCATTAAAAATATGTGTTGGCAACTTAAAAGCTTCGACTACCGCACGAGTAATAAAAGTTGGAGATGCACCTACATCCAAAACGGGCAAAGGGTGCTGGTAGGCAGCTTGTATTCCCCGAGCCAAAAATTCAGCATCGGCGATCGCCGTATATTCGCGATCGCCAGGTGTTGCTCCTGCAGCAGAAATACCAGGAATCAATCCTGTAGCGGTAAAGCCCAACACGCAGGCAAAACTAGGTTTGGCACCGCTATATTCTCTCAACCAACGAATTCCCGACTGCAACTGAGTGTATATATTAATCATTCTTCAAAACGGACAAGCAGAACTCATTGAGGTTTGAACGGAGAAGTTCAGCTCGGGCTCGGTCAACAGCTCTACATTTCCCCGACGATTTACTTTCCATTCAGTTGCTTCTAGTAAATGGCGCTCGGCAGAACTTAATTCAGCTTGTTCCAAATTCAATGGCTGACTGGAGGCTAGTCGCTCGTTATCTAGAGCAAAATCTGGCATCAGAGTGCGATTGGTAATGCTATATTCCGTCAGCGGATTAGCGGGCAAACCGCCTTTACCCACATAGGCAAACTTTCCTGGTCGATTCCTGCTGCTGCAGCTTTCGACAACTATGTTTTCACCTTGAATGGTTTTTTCGGGTAGGCGAAACAAGCTATTGTGGTTGCTAGAATTAAAAGTTTTGATGTTTACTTCTCCATCAATGCCCACCTTGGAGCTAGCGGTAATTTGACTATCATTGGAGATTAACAAATCCGTAGCAGTAACTTCAATATTACCACCTTGACCAGATAGAGCTTGGGCAGAAATACTGCTTCCATTTAAAGCAATTAAAAAAGCAGTATCGATGTCAATGTTGCCGCCATCGCCAAAATTCAAGGCATCGGTTTTGATTCCCGAACTGCTATCTAGAGACAATAAACCATTAATATCTAATTCGATGTTGCCACCCCGACCAGAAAGAGTAGTTGCGTTAAGATGTCCCTGGTCTTGCAAAGAAGCCGAGTTAGCTGAGATCTTAAGGTTTCCAGCATTACCTTCCCCATAACTACTAACTTCGATCGCACCTTGATCGGCGATCGCCAATTTAGATGTGTGTATTTCTATATTGCTAGCAGGAAAAATACTAGTAGTCACACTACTGATTCCACTATTAAAAAGCTCGTGTTGGGACGTACCTGAGATATTGATTGAGTCAGCATCGATTGTGACATTTCTGGGAGAATCTAATTGAAATGCGGGGTTAGTCAGGTTGAAATCATCTTGGTTTTCCACCAGCTCGAAATTGCTACCATTGCTGGCGCTAATCTTTGCCCCACCATCGATGGTCAATTCTTTGGTGCTAACTGCCAAATTACCCGAGTAGCTCAAACCCAGAGAGTTTGTCACTAGCCCGCCAGAGACAAAGCTAGTGTTACCTACATCGATCAGTTTGATAGAATCTTTGGCATTGACTCTTAAATCTCCCGCATTTCCCATCCCCGTACTCGATGTAGTTATTAACCCACTGTTGGCTGTAACCAATCTATGAGTGTTGATCGCGATATTACCAGCGTGACCTTGACTGACCGTAGAGCTAGCAATGAGTGAAGAAGATACCCGTACATCTTCGGCAAGTATATGAATATTACCGCCATCTCCCATGCCAAAAGTAGAGGTCGAAATCAATGCACCATTTTCTAAGATTAAACTGGGAGTAGTAATTTTAGTCTCGCCAGGTTGACCAATTGTTGTGTTGGTCAGCAATCCACCTCTAATACTACTTAATTCTGCTTCTCCTGATAGACCCTTGACAAATAGATCTTGTAAATCTTGAAAACTGTTGCCTCGCAAATGAATTGATTCTCGGGCATCGATTGTCAAATTGCCACTATCTCCCATACCGAGGGAAGATGCTGAAATCACGGCTTCGCCCCTCAAATCCAGATTTCTGGTATTAATTTCAATGCTTCCTGCCGAATTAGCACTAAAAGTTGTATTGACAATGCCGCTGGGAAAGGAATTATCGTTAGAAACTCCAGCAATTTCAATTTGATCTGTAGCGTTGATGGTAATATTTCCTCCTTTTCCGCCAATGGGAATCAGGGTTTGATTAGTCAATACTCCGCTACCAGATGATATTTGAGATCCTTCACGAACTGCTAAGCTACCAACATTGAGAGTCAAGTTGCCAGCAGCACCAGAATCTCCAACGGTATTAGTATAAATGCCTGTAGGAACGGTATTAAGACTGCTAAAAGAACTGTTATAAAGCTTGAGGGAATCGGCTACGTCGATCTCAATATCCCCGCCACTTCCTTGCCCTAGAGTGCCAGAAGCAAGTATTCCTCCGTTCTGAATCACCATACTGTTGCTATTTAAGCTCAAAAGACCTCCATAACCCTGGCTGTTTGATGCCGATCCCGTAATTATTCCCGATCCATCGAGCGCAATGCGATCGCCTGCCTGGATGTCAATGTTCCCCGTATCGCCCTGATTCCGAGCAGAAGCTAATATCCAGGCACCATTTTGAATCGTAGTATTTTGACTGCGGATAGTGATATTGCCAGCCTTGCCATCTCCTGCCGAGAAAGTAAAGATTGAGGAGCTAAGATTATTGCTGCGATCGCCACCAAATAAAATTACTCGAACATACTCTTGAAATACCGAACTATCTCTACCGACTAAGGTGACTGCTTCTTGGGCAACAATATCGATATCAGAACTATCGCCTGTTCCTACTGTAGAGGTAAGAATTGAGCCGTTTTCGGCAATGGTTAGATTGTCGGCTTGGATATTAATGCTTTTACCGTCAAAGTCTCCCAAAGTATGGGCAACAATCTGCGACTCTTCCGTCAGAGTAATATTTTTACCCTCTAGGTTGATCGCCCCCGCACCCAAGCTACTTACGTCAAGTTTGCTGTTTTGACCTAGAGCAATATCTCCTTTGATAACACCATCAGCAAAAGATAGCTGAAAATCAGAGTCGATACCTATCGTGCCTCTATCCTCTACCGCACCTAAAGAAATACTTCCTCCAGGAGCTATTACCTCAGCATTGGTTAGATTAATACCTTCTTCTATATTAGATTGCGCCCCTAAGAGAACGATATTTTGTTGTTCTTCAACCCTCAATGATGCGCCTGTATCTAAGGTGATGGGATGATTTTGTGCCATCTGATTGAAAAATAAAGCATCTGGCTTAACAGTCAATAAAGCTAGATTTTCGTGATCGCCAGCCACAGCAGCAAAAGAATTGCGATCGCCAAATTTTATCTCGTCGGCGGTGGTAGCCAGAAACGAGCCACTGACATCTAACGTTGCCCCCTCGCCAAAGATAATTCCATTGGGGTTGAGCAGCCACAGATTAGCATCTCCTCCCGATACTCCCAAAGTACCGAAGATCTGGGATGGATTGCTGCCACTGACACGACCAAAAATATCATTTACCCCAGGATCGGCAAAGTAGACATTTTCTCCCGCATTAATATTAAATTCTTGAAAGCTGTGAAACAGATTTTGTCCTGCAACAGTCCCCCCTGTAATCTGGCAAGAATTTTGACAATCGTTGCGTACAAAACTATCTGTCGTAGAATCGGGAATAATTTGACCTCGAACGGGAGCGACTGCCACAAAAAAGCTCAAAAAACTGCCGATGGGGAAAATTCGGTTTATCAACATGGGAACTTAGCTATTTATAGATCTAGCTTTTGTCTATAGTTCCCAATAACTAGCGATCAATTTGCAAAGGGCAATTAATGATGTTGGGTAATTGTCAGTTGATAGCGATACAAGGCTATGGGGCGATCGCCTGCATTGAAGTAATCGGGGTCTTGAGGAGAGAGATAAATCGCCGTAATTTGTTCGGCTGCGATATTGCCTGAGTCTAGCAAGTGATAGTCTGAGGTAGTCTCGACCTCGTTTAAATAAAGACGTTCGGGAGACCTAAATAATTGTTGAGTGACTTCTGTAGTGATAAATTCGCGATCGCTCGGTATTTCTGTCGCTCTTCCTGTAACCTTGGAAATTAGCTTGCGTTCTCCCCGTAAAAAAGTAATTTGTTGGTTGGGATTATCGGGGTCGGTTTTTACCTGATAGACATTTTCTGCTCCTAAATAAGCTTCTGCTATTTTTTTGCCATTAAATGCTCGATCTGCCACTATTTTCGGCTCGGATGTCTGAAAAATCGATAATAGTCCTTGAGGGGCGGTATAGTATTCTCGACCAAACCTAACCTGAAAAGCGATCGCCTTATCGATGTAGTCGTCATTATCTTCAAATCCAGGACTGACAATATCTGGAGCCAAAGGAGCTACTTTATCGACCAAGATGCTCTTGACATCCCATGTCCCCGCCATCCACTCAGGATATTCTAAGTCTCCTTTTGCAAGCTGTACGGGTGGTTTGTTCGTCCACTGAGGATATTGCTGAATACGATTTTCAATTGTTGCGGCAATTGCGGCGTTAGAAATACCCAAACAGAGCAAACAAACAAGAAGAATACTCAGTAACTTATATTTAACAGTTGACGATCGATAGTTGGAATCTACGTTTTCCCGCATTCTAAAATATGGCTCAATATACTATTAGCATTATTATCCCAGTTCTTAACGAGGCTGCAATTATTAAATCGACCCTGGAGCAATTACAACAATATGATGGCGTTGAGATAATTGTGGTAGACGGAGGAAGCAAAGATGATACTGTCAATATTGCTCGACAACTGGGAGCAAATACCCTGGTTATTTCGGGGGGAAGAGCAGCACAGATGAATGCTGGAGCTAAAAATGCCAAGAGTCAGCTACTGCTATTTCTGCATATTGATACTCAGCTACCCCACAATTTTGTCAGCTTAGTCACTCAAGCTTTGGCACAGCCAAAAGTAGTTGCAGGAGCGTTTGAACTAGCAATTGACGGACAAGACAGATCTCTCCGCTGGGTCGAAAAACTGGTAAAAATCAGGTCTCATTTATTTTCTCTACCCTATGGAGATCAGGCAATCTTTATAACCCGAAAAGTCTTTATTGAGCTGGGTGGCTTTGCCCAAATGCCAATTATGGAGGATTTTGAACTAATCAAACGACTGCAACGCCACGGAAAAATTGCGATCGCCAATGGTTCGGTAGTCACTTCTAGCCGACGCTGGCAAAAGCTAGGGGTTTGGCAAACTACCTTAATCAATCAAATGATTATTGCTGGCTATTATTTAGGCATCTCACCGATAAAACTAAGCCGTTTTTATCGCAATAGAGGTTATCAACGCCACAAAAGATGAAAAAAAATTTCTGGATTAGCTAGTAGTTAACACGTAGATATCAGATGAATTTTCCGTATATATCAGGTTAATTTTATTAAGTTTTTGGGAATCCTAGTGATATCTATATTAATTAACTATCGATCTTTGCTTGGCAAATATCCAGAAAAATAATAATGTCATCACAGAATTATGAATCAGGCAAGCTTAATTCTCTTTTAGAATCTTCATTTAAAAAGAAAGCTAGCGGAATTTTAAGCTTAAAAACTCAAGTTTCTCATTGGCATAATCAAAGATCTTGCATTCTCATGCTGCGTGATGGTGCGTTAGTTTATGGGGACGTTAATGTTTCTGAAGTGCCTAACAGTAAAAAGGTCAGTCAGGTTATAGGAGAAAACTTGAGACCAGACTTGATCAATGCTGCATTGTCTGTAGCGGTAGAAAAGTCCGCCAATCCCTCGTCCTATAGAGAGTTAATCGAACTACTAACTAAAATGAGGGTGTTTAGCTGGGAAGAAGTCGAATTTTTTATTAATAAAAAAATAATTCTTATTTTAGAGCAGTTTTTATTTGTTCCAGTCAAAGCAAAATGGCAAGCTAACAAGAGCTTCGATCTACTGTATGGTGAAGACAGTCATAGCTTAAACTGGTCTCAGATCAAACAAGAAATCCTGCAACGTCAGCAAAAATGGCAGCAATACAAGCCTACTATTCCCAGTATGACTGCGGTTCCTGTTGCTGGTGCCGAAGAGCTAGGTAAAATTAGCGATCGCAATGTTAAAAAGCATCTAAAAAGCTCGGCTGATGGCAAAAGCACCTTGTGGGACATTGCCGAGCAAATGGATAAAGATCCCTTAAAAGTAGCTAAAAGCTACGTCAACTGGGTTAATAATGGCTGGGTAACTTTTACCGTTGCCCCCCAGGCTAATGAAGCTGGAATGATAGAACGGGTCACAGCAAAGATTCAGTCAAATCCAAGTCAGAATGTTGCTTCGACTCCACGTTCGTCGACAGAAGAACCTGATGGTGATAATAATCTGCCGATGGTTTTATCGGTTGATGACAGTGCGATTATCCAAACTTCAATCAAGCGAGCTTTACAAGAAGAGTATCAAGTTTTATTAGCTACTAGAGCCTCGGATGCCCTAAAGATCCTCAATGAAAATCCAGTCGAGCTTTTACTGTTGGACTTGACTATGCCCGATATTGACGGACTGGAATTTTGCAAAATTGTCCGTAGAATCGACCGATTTCAGGACCTACCCATAATCATGGTGACGGCTCGGGATGGTTTAGTCAACAAGATGAAAGGGCATATTGCGGGTTCGAGTCGCTATCTGACCAAACCCTTTAAACCAGACCAACTGAGAAAAGTCGTTGGTGAATATATCAAATCATAAGGTCACTTAAGGAGTAGAGCATGGCTGCCAAACCCTATTTAATTTTTAGCTTGCACGATACGCGATATGCGATCGCTGCCGAACAAATTGTCGAAATATTTTTATTGCCAGAGCTGATTCCCATTGCAGAATCGCCGCCAGATATTTTGGGACTTTTAGACTTTCATAGTCTTTACATACCAGTGATGCATCTAGATTTAAGGCTCGGTCGCCAGTTGGACTGGTGTCACTTGACAGATAGCGTTATCGTGGTGGATTCTTCAGGCTTCCAGGTGGGGGTAATCGTTCATCAAGTAGAAACAGTAATCAATATTGACGATCGCTATATCCAAAGAAATTTGGATTATGGCAGAGAACATAAGATAGACCGAGCTTTTCTTCAAGGGATTGTCAATCTCGATGATGAGATGATTATTTTACTCGATGCCGATAATTTGATTCGTCATCCCCAGGCGATGGAGAATCTTGCCCATCACGATGATTTAACTCTCGATACAGAGAATCCAAGTCGAGATTTTTATGAGTCTTATTTTCCAGCAGCGACCGACAAAACCAAAGAACTACTGTACGATCGCTCTGCTAACCTCAAGGTTGCCAGCCAATCTCGCGCATCGGTCGATTTTGTATCCATCGCGGTAGTCAAGCTCAACGGAGATTATTTTGCCATCGATCTCGACCTTGTCCGCGAGTTTACTACCGTCGGACGTATAGCTACCGTTCCTTGTTGTCCGAATTATGTTATCGGCAACATGAACTTAAGGGGGGAAATATTAACTCTAATTGATGTTTGTCAGCCGTTAAATTTGACTACCAAAAATCGCCGACCCAAAACCAAAGCGATCGTTGCCGAAATAGATGGCATCATCGCTGGCATTGTGGTGGAAGAAGTGGTAGACATTATCGAATTTCGTCCCGAAGAACTAAAGCCAGTTCCTGTGGCGACAGACATCAATACCTCCCAGTATCTCAAGGGCATAGTCGATTTTTTTGATATGTCTTTCAACATCATCGACCTGCCTAAGCTCATTACGCAAGGTGCAGTGACAGTAGAACTTGCAGCTTAATTTTACATTTTTGCTAATTCAAAACTTATTAGGTAAATAATTATGAAAATCGGAACTCAGCTAACTGCAGGGGCGATCACAATTGGTCTAGCAGTGGGTATGAACTTAGCCCTAGTATTCACCCAGTCTTCAGAAGATGATGCTAAGGTAATTAACCAGTCTGGGGTAGTCAGGGGGGCAACTCAGCGTTCGATCAAACTCGAACTTTCCAATAGCCCCAACGATAAATTAATTGCCAAGCTAGACGGTCTGATCGAGGCATTAATCGATGGGAATGAAGAGTTGGAAATACCCCAAGCGACAGATGCGACATATATTGCCAGGATAGAAGAGGCAAAAGCCCAGTGGAACAAGATCAAAGACCTGATTTTTCAGATCAGACGAGACCCCACGGATAGTATTAGTCGTCGGGATTTACTCAATGAGAGCGAAACTCTGTTCGAGCTAACCAACGCCGCCGTGGGTGCAGCCGAAGATTATTCCAACAAGAGCGTTAAGCAATTAAGAACGATTCAAGCCTTTGTGACGATCTTTAACATTCTTATTCTAGCAGTCATCATCGCTGGTTCTCGACGAATTACCACTACCCTAAACGAATTTACCAACAGTATCGCCCAGGCGACTCAAGAGATTGCCAATAAAGTATCCCGTCAAGAAACCGTGGCTAGCGAACAGGCAACCTCCGTCGGTCAAACTACTTCTACCGTGGATGGTTTGGGAGAAACTTCCAGAAAATCGGCGATTCAGGCAGAAGAATCGGCTAAAAATGCCAATACGGCTCTTTCTCTGGCTCAAAGTGGTGCGGAAACCGTAGAACAAACTAGAATCGGCATGGAAAGTCTCAAAGAAAGGGTAAGAGAAATTGCCGAACAAATCATCAACCTCAGTGAACAAACAGAACAAATTGCAGGGGTATCCGAACTAGTGGGTGACCTGGCAAGTCAAACCAACATGCTCGCTCTAAACGCTGCGGTTGAGGCGGCTCGTGCGGGAGAATATGGAAAAGGTTTTGGGGTAGTTGCAGGGGAGATTCGGAAACTAGCCGACCAAAGTCGTAAATCTGCCGATAAGATTAACAATCTGGTAGTTGACGTACAGGCGGCAATGAATAGCGCAGTAATGGTAACCGATGAAGGTAAGAAAACCGCAGAATCTAGTATCGAACTGGCACTAGACACCGCTGAATCCTTTATCGGGGTGAAAGATGCCATTAACAATGTGTTTGCCAACACCTCAGAAATTTCCAGCGCAGCTAAAAACCAAGCGGTAGGTATTCAAGAGATTTTGGCGGCGATCAACGCTCTCAACTTGGGTGCGATGGATACCGCCTCTGATATGGAAGAGGTAAAAAATTCAACCCTCGAACTAAAAAAATCTGCCGATGATTTGAGAGCAATTGTTTAATTCGCCAATTGTGGGTCGATCGCCCGA
>JBCDCO010000032.1:0-29287 GCA_039181635.1 Cyanobacteria bacterium P01_G01_bin.19
ATAAGGTTTACTTGTTAAACTTGACTGCAGTTTCTCGAACCCTCGGAAATTCTTTCCCCAGCATTGTTAGTTCGATATGCAGTTAAAATGACTTCGCCTGATTCAGTTAATTGAACCCCTCTGGCTGGTTGTATTTTGCCTTGGGTTGTTTCTATAGCTGGGGGTATGACTTTGGCTGAAGTAGATTCGCCATTTACATAGACATTGAGAGAATTTAAGGGTTGTCCAGGTTCGGGAATAATTCCACCTTTACCATTGATGGTCAGACTGTTTTTTGCTGCGACTTCTCTATTAGCTTCACAAGCCTGTTGAGTAGTTTGTTCTGGTGCAACTACATCAGTAGGTAGTTCAGTTACACCTTGAACGGGATTAATATCGGGAGTATTAATGTTTACAGTGCCATCCAAACTAAACTCAGAACTAGCATCAATATCATTAGTTTGATTTCCCTCTATAGCCATCCCCTCTTGGATACCAATTAAAGACTCCGCAGTGATATTGATATTGCCTCCATTTCCATCTACTGCGCTGGCAATAATATCGCTACCGTTGCCTGCTATTTCATTGGGAAAAGCAATTATGAAGTTAGTGTCAATAGTTAAATTACCGCCATTGGCATTACCAAAAGCTTGAGCCGAAATAAAACTATTATTTCTGAGTGTAATATTATCCGCAACTTGAAGATTGATATTAGCACCATCTCCAGTTTCAGATTGAGTAGCAGCATCTATTCTTCCTTCGTTGTCTAATTTAAGAGAATTGGCTGTTATATTTAATGTCCCTGGCGACCCAGAACCAGGAGGAAGTGCCATCCTTTCACCGAAGACGATTTGAAAATTACCGACTGCGATTGTTCCTTTATCTTGAACAATTAACTCGTCAGTAGCTATTGTAAGATTTCCTCCATTCCCAGTTCCATCAAAAGCACTGGCGAATATACCACTTGGTGATTGACCATCAGATGTAGTTCCAGACACCGTAACAGACTCTAGTGCATTTATTGTTAATGTTCCAGCATTTCCATCATTGAAAGAGATAGCCGTTAATTCCCCTCCACTTTCAAGCACTAAGTTTTTGGCATTAATAGTTAAATTACCAGCATTGCCTAGTCCGAAAGTACTAGCACTTATAGACCCATCATCTTTAACCAAAAGTTCATCTGTATTGATGTTTAAACTTCCAGCGTTGCCTGGTCCGAAAGTACTAACTCTTATAAACCCATCATCTTTGACAGTAAGGGAAGGCGTAGATATATTAATATCGCCTCCATCTCCTATAGCACCCTCAAAATCATCTACCGTGGCGGTGATTTGACTGGGAACAATAAACCCATCCTCTAGACTACCACTTTGCGCTCCTGGTTCTTCTCCTTCTAAAACAACTCGCTCACTAGCTTCAATATTAATATTTCCTGCATCTCCAAGATTTTCTGTATCAGATAATAATGCAGAGCCATCTCGAAGTAGTAAGGAGCCCGTAGTAATATTGATATCGCCCCCATCTCCGCGACCACCTTCGCTATTCTCATCTGGCTGAGTAACTTCAGAAATAAGAATAGAATTGACTAGCCTAACTTCATCTGCTGTCTCAATGTTAATATCTCCAGCATCGCCAATACCTCGTACATTGCTAGAAAATTGCGATCGATTAGTTATTTCTAAAGATTCAGCTTGAATATTAATATTTCCTCCATTTCCTTCTCCATTAGACCTTACACCTGTAGATAATCTACTAGGTATGTTATCTTCTCCAACTCTGCCGTCAAATGATACTGTTCCTTGAGCATTAATATTAATATTTCCTCCGTTTCCTTTCCCAAAAGTAGAAGTAGCTATGAATCCTCCATCATTGACAGATAATGAGTCTGTATTAATTTCGATATTACCTGCGTTTCCTATCGCACTCTCAAAATCATCTACAGTCGAAGTAATTTGACTTCGCCCCTCTCCTTCTAAAATTACGCTATTACTTGCTTCAATACTAATATCTCCTGCATTTCCTATATTTTCAGTATCAGCTAAAAATGCAGAACCATTTTGCAATAATAAAGAATTGGTGGTTATATTAATATCTCCAGCATCACCCACACCACCTTCGCTGCTAACTTCAGTAACAAGATTAGAGTCAGAAAAGGTTATTTCTTGAGCTTCAATAAATACATTACCCGCGTTCCCTAAGCCAGAGGTTTTCGTATCTAAAGAGGAACCATTTTCTAGAGATAGAGAATTAGTATTAATGAAAATGTTACCCGCGTTTCCTACAGCATCAGGTTTAACATCATTAAAAATATTGCCATTATCCAGAGATAACAGTTCATTGGCGTTAATAATAATATCTCCTGCTTGAGCATCAGAAGAAGTTGAATCTGGGGCGATTCCCGAGAAGAGGGAACTGCTATCTAATATTAAGTTTTCTGCTGTAACGTCTATACTTCCTCCGCCAGTAGCTGTAGCATCCACTACTGCTGTATTTTGCAGAGTAATATCGCCAAAGGAATCAACCGTACTGTAATCTAAATTAAAGCTTGCATCTGTTTCTGTAATACCTACTTCTCCATCTGTGACGCTACCAATTTCAATATGACCACCTTTTGCTGTCAAATTTCCATCATCTAGTAGAACGTTACCGCCAACAATGGCTAAAGTTTCACCCTCAGATACCTGTAAACCCACTGCACCACCAGTAATATTCGTCTCGCCATTGGGATTTTGACCTACGGAAGTGTTGACAATATCTCCAGGATTATCGCGAAAACTTAAGCCAATTGGCGCATTAACCGTTAATAAAGGAGGATTATCTAGATTCGTTGCGCTAAATTCGCCGTCTTCAAATAGCAGACTGTTAGCTGTTGTCCCGAAAAATGAACCGCCAATATCTAATCGGGCATTTTCACCAAACAGAATCCCTGCGGGGTTAACCAGAAAGAGATTGGCACTGCCGTTAGCCTGAATCAAGCCATCAATATTGGAGATATTGCCCCCAGTAACGCGACTGAAAATATTTGAGATACTATCGGCATTATTGAAAAAAGCCTCATTCCCCGTACCAACTGAAAAATCTTGGAAACTATGGAATAGATTACCTCCTCTAGTTTCTCCTCCCGTTATTTCGGCTACATTACCATTTTGATTTACCTGAGTATTGACTGTCCCATCACTAGTAACTTGAGCCTGTGCAATACCACTTGAAGCACAAAGATAACCAACAGTACAAAGAGTAAACTGTAAAGGGAAGAATAGAACTTTTTCCATGGGTTCGTGGGATAGAGAAGCTTAGACTTATTTCTAAATCACATACTACAGCTTCAGCTATTACAGATATGACAAGTGCTTTACAAAAATCAATTTGAGTAATTTATTTGATCGCTATACTGAATTATTAATAAAATCGCATTTAGGACAATCAGCGATGCCTACAGCTATCTGAGTACATGCGGCGAACCGAATCGCCTTTGTTCGGACTTGCTCTGCAACCGCAATCCCTGAAAATGTATCTCAATGGAATGGGATTGAGAGGAATCGAACGAGTAACAGATATCCATCACACGACAATTATCAACTGGATCGAGGAAGCAGGAATAAAATTACCTGATACACCTGAAGAAGACGAAATACCTGAAATCACAGCAATTGATGAGCTAGAGACATTTGTTGGTAGCAAGAAAAATAAAGTCTGGATTTGGACGGTGGTAAACCATTGGCAACCAGGCATTCTTTTATGGACAGTCGGCGATCGCAGTAGTGAAACATTTAAGCGTCTTTGGTTGACTATCAAATGTTGGCAGAGTTTTTGGTATGTGAGCGATGGTTATCCTGTTTATCCTTGTTTTATTGAACCCGAAGATCATCTTGTGAGTAAAACTTACATGACAAGAGTCGAAGGAGAAAATACTCGACTCAGGCACTATTTGGCACGTTTACACCGAAAGACTTTATGTTACTCAAAATCGATTGAAATGCTTAAATATTCAATTCGTCTTTTACTCCACTATCTTAAATTCAAAACTGTCACCACGATCACTTAAATCATTACTTATTCAGCAACGCCATCTTCTGGAAGTCTACTACAAAAATAGCGATCGCCAGAATCACATGAGAACTTGACTCTAGTTCATCAACTATTGTGTTTTATGAAAAATTTTCTTGATGAAGTGCGGACGTAGTAAGCTGAAGTGTGGACGTAGTAAGCTTAGGAAGTTACCTACAGTCTAGTTAAAACTTAACTTTTTGTAAAAGCGATATCTCTATGTACCAGATAACCAACAAGATATTGAGGTAAATAAATTTAGAAGCAGTAGTTGTCTTGTGACTACATAATTTTTCGATAAAAACAAGATTTCTTCGCTAATTTGACTGCTAAATTTAAAACCTTTATATGAAAAACTACAAAACTCTCTACTTTTTTAAATCAAGCGTTTTAACCTCTATTTCGCTGACCACATTGACTATTGCGACGACAATGCCCGCTCAAGCAAATTCTAATAGTCAATTGTATCTGGCTCAAAATATTAATCCTCCTATTCCAGATCGGCAGAAAAGACCTGCAATTGAGCCTCTTCCCCCCATTGGAGACTTTTTAGAATCTCCTCCCAATCAATTACCAGATTCTACTGCTCCAGAAGTTAATGTCGAATTTGAAGTTAAGCAATTTAAATTAGAAGGTAATAACGTTCTAACAGCCGAAGCCATTGAAGCAATTCTTAAAGACTATCGCGATCGCCCAATAACTTTTGCTGATTTACTAGAATTAGAGACTAAATTAACTCGACTTTATACGGAACAAGGCTATATAAACTCTGCTTTTGTGATTCCTGCACAAAATATTGAGCAGGGGATTGTGAAGATTAATGCTATTGAAGGTAGAGTTGAACAGATTAATGTCAAGGTTAATGGTCGTCTCAAAGAAAGTTATGTTCGCTCTCGTTTGCAAAGAGGAACTAAAAGCCCTTTAAATATTAATCAACTGCAAGAAGCCTTACAATTATTGCAGTTAAATCCTTTAGTCGAAAATTTGAATGCTGAATTATCTGTCGGTTTAAGTCGCGATCGCTGGGCTTTAGATGTCGAGGTTAATCAAGCTCAAGCATTTGATCCTGTCTTATTTGCTAATAACTATCGGACTCCTGCAGTGGGTAGTTTTCAAAGAGGTTTAGAACTTAATCATAATAATGTCTTAGGCTATGCAGATCGTCTCAGCTTTATATATAAAAATACGGATGGTAGTGATGATCTTGAGGGTGGCTATCAAATTCCTGTTAATTCTCTTGATGGGACAGTTGGCTTACGCTATCGCTATATAGAGAGTGAAATTATTGAGGATGAATTTGATAGTCTTAATATTGAATCAGAAACGAGTGAATTTGAATTAACTTTAAGACAGCCTTTATTAGTCAAAGCAAATTCCGAATCAACCCAAGAATTTGCTTTAGGCTTAGAATTTTCCCGCCAATCTAATGAAACCACAATCGATCTTGAAGGTGACGATATAGGAAGAGAACCTTTTGATCTGGCTTCTAATTCAGATACTAGAGATGCCGATGATATTGGTAAAACTAGAATTTCTGCCCTAGGCTTTTTTCAAGACTGGACTAGACGAACTCGCCGAGATGTCTTAGCAGCGCGATCTCAATTCAGCACAGGAATTGATATTTTCGATGCCACGGTTAATGAAAACGAA
The DNA here is from genome assembly GCA_039181635.1 of Cyanobacteria bacterium P01_G01_bin.19. Lineage (GTDB taxonomy): Bacteria > Cyanobacteriota > Cyanobacteriia > Cyanobacteriales > Xenococcaceae > Waterburya. The sequence continues at coordinate 5,677 of JBCDCO010000032.1, forward strand.
GCAGATCTTAATTTTTTCGCCTGGCGAGGACAAGTACAGTGGTTAAGACAACTATCGAGTAGTTCTAATATTAATTTGCTCTTGCGCTCTGATATTCAGTTGTCTACGTCTGATCTAGTACCCTTAGAACAATTTAGTCTGGGTGGTGCAGAAAGTGTACGGGGCTATCGTCAAGATGCTTTACTGAGTGATAATGGTATCTTTGCTTCAGCCGAATTGCGTATTCCATTTTATAGCTGGCAAAATGCCCAGAGTAATATCTCGGTGATTCCTTTTGTTGATTTTGGTACTAGCTGGGATAATTCTGATGACTCCGATCAAGAAGATGATACAGCTGCATCATTAGGGGTGGCTTTGCAATTAGACCTAAATGATACCTTACGTGCCCGTATCGACTATGGCATTCCTTTAATCGAGATTGAAGATAATGATAATACCCTACAAGAAGACGGCATTTACTTATCTCTAGAATATTTTCCTTTCTAAAACCTGGCAAAATTAAGCATTAATTATTAGCTCATCAAACAAACATACTAAGGTATTCAGAGAATAATGAATCGAAAATTAAGCTCCAGATTACTCAGAAATAAGGCTGCATGGCTTAAAAGAATTTGCTGGTCAAATTATCAAACTATGGTCAGTTTTATCGCCTTGATGACTGTCAGCCTCACTCTGGCGATCGCTTTTCCTGCTATCTCCCAAGATCTACCAGCAGAAGTTGAACCCATGCAGCTAGCTCAAAAGGGCAGAGAATACTATGAGGCAGGAAAGTTAAATCAAGCGATTCAGACTTGGCGTCAGGCAACTGCTGCCTATGAAGCAGTAGGCAATGATGAAGGTAGCCAAGAAAGTTATTTAAATACGGCTACAGCTCAACAGGCTCTGGGTCTTTATGCTCAATCTTGTGAAAGCATTTTAGGTGCTTTTAATCTGATAGATAAAACAGATTGTAATAGTCTAATTGAACAGGCACATGTGATTGAACCTCAGTTGGATGGGATTATTCCTTTAACTGAAGCGGCAGAAGTACAACTATTACCTGATTTATCAGGAATTGAAAACTATCCTGATACTCCCGAAAAAGTAATTGGCTTATTGCGTTTTGGTGATTATCTGCGTGAAAGTGGCTATCCTAGGGTAGCGACTAAAGCATTAGAGCTAGGGTTAGATAGTACTGAAAAAATACCTGATTCTACCAAAAAAACAGCTATTTTACTCAGTTTGGGCAATGCAGAAAGAGCGATCGCTCTAGAAAACCAAAATAAGTTTCCTGCTGAGACTGTTATTTTAGATGTAATTGCCAACTCAGGAGGAAGGGCAAAATCAGCTTTAAGCACTTATCAACCAGCTTTAGATTACTATGAACGAGCCATTGAAACTGCTCCTAATGAATTAGATAGTATTATAGCTGAATTAAATAGCCTCAGTCTCTTACTAGATATTCAAGAATTTTGGCAAAAGGCGATCTCTGATATTCTACAAAATTTAGAATTGTTAGAAATTAGCGATCCAGACTTTTTAGCAGATGTTACGAAGGGAGCAGCAAGACTACGACAAGAACTAAGTCAACAGCTAAGTCCACAAATTACGGCTAAAGTCGCTAGTATTGAACCAAAAGTAATTGATTCGCCTGCTAATCGTGCAGGTATTTATGGCAGAATTAATTTTGCCAAAAGCTTAATTCGCCATAATAAAATTGACCAAAAGACTGGCAATATTCTAGCCACAGCAATTAAACAATCACGCCAAATTAATAATACTACTGCTGAAGCTGAAGCAATGGGTTATTTGGGATTGCTGTATGAAAAGCAAAATCGCTATGCTGAAGCCCGTCGTTTAACGGAAGCTTCTCTTCAGTTAGCATCTACAGCGGAATATCCAGAAATAGCTTATCGTTGGAATGCTCAATTAGGTCGTATCCTGGCTGTCCAAGGAAACCGTAATAAGGCCTTAACTGCTTATGAAACATCATTTAACACCATCAAAGCCTTAAGAAGCGATTTAGCTACAACTCCTGTAGAACCAATCTTCCGAGAGTACATTAGCTTATTGCTCGAAGAAGAACCTACACCAGATCAGCTCGTCCAGGCAAGGGATGTCTTAGAATCATTACAGATTGCTAAATTGGATAATTTCTTTCGCGATCCTTGTTCGCAAGTTTCCGAAGATCCTGTCTCTATTGATGATGTAGATACTGAAGCGGCAGTAATTTATCCTATCCTACTGCAAAATCGTTTAGAAGTAATTTTGACTATTCCTGGTCAGCCTTTACGACACTACGCTACGCAAAATATTACTCAAGAAAAAGTTGATGACACGATCAAAAAACTACGCCGTCGTTCTTTAACTAATCCTGGTTTTGCAGAGGCAATTCGTAGCACCCGAGGAAGCAATAATGCTCAGGCGAATGCTGAAATTGCGGAAATTCAAAAATCTCAAGAAAAATCATTGCAGCAAGATATCTTACCTTTAGCTGCAGAAATTTATAGTTGGTTAATTGAACCAGCAGAAGAGATACTAGAACAAAGTCAAGTGAAGACTCTAGTATTTGTTTTAGATGGTTCTTTGCGCAATATTCCCATGTCTGTGCTTTATGATCGCCAAAAGCAAGAATATTTAATCCAGAAAAATTATAATCTAGCTCTTAGTTCAGGTTTACAATTAACAGCACCTAAACCCTTGAAAAGACAGCCAATTAAAGTCTTAGCCGCAGGGGTTACTAGAGACTTTCCCCAATATCGCTTTCCTCCTATTCCTAAAGTAGAAGATGAGCTAGAAACAATTAAAAATATTTTTGCTCAATCAGAAATTTTGCTCAATCAAGATTTTACTCAAGCAAGTTTGCAGCAAAAATTACAAGAATCAGACTTTCCTGTAGTTCATTTAGCTACCCATGGTCAATTTGGCTCTACTTCTGAGCAAACTTTTATCTTAAGTGGTGCAGAAAAAGGAAATCCCTTGATTAATGTTAATCAGTTTGATAGCTTATTGCGAGCTGGTAGTATTCGTCGTTCACAACCAATTGAATTATTAGTTCTGAGTGCCTGTAATACAGCTCAAGGAGATAATCAAGCCATTCTGGGTTTAGCGGGGGTTGCTGTAAGAGCAGGAGCACGAAGTACTATTGCTACTTTATGGGGAGCAAATGATGAAGCTACTTCTAATCTAATGGGCAAGTTCTATCAAAACTTAGCCGCTGATGCCGCAATAAGTAAAGCGGAAGCTTTACGTCAAGCTCAATTATCTTTACTGGCAGAAGAAGATTCTCAATATCGTCATCCTTATTATTGGGCACCTTTTGTTTTAATTGGAAATTGGCTATAGATATTGCCAGTTTGGATTAAAAATCTGATGCTACCTATTTATAGTCGCTCTAATTCTAATGAATTTAATGAGCAGTCTAATTTATCATTTCGAGGCAGCAGAAGAAAATAAGTAGTACTATTTTGCTGATGGTTTTATTCTAGCGATCGCCAGTTAAGTAAGTCAGCAAAATTATTGATATAAAACACAAAGTACGTTCACCGTTATCTTTCCGCCCCTGCTCCCTATTTTTAGAGAAAGGCAAATACGGATATCATATAAGATTAAGATAATTATTTCTTTTCACTGAGTAAAAACTAAGCTTTGGAAAATTTGCAGTTCAATAATCGTCAAACTACCAGCATGAAAGATGTATCTACCTGCCGTTATTGTTCTGAAGTGTCTCAGATTCAGGGAGAAGATCCGATTGGTACGGCGGGAATGGCTGATGAGTGGCTAATTATTGAAGTTCCTCGACCTTGGAAACGAGATATTTGGCAAGATAAACCAGAATATCGACCGATAATTGGGATTTTACAAGAAATAGAACGACGCAACCCCGATCTTAGTTTGCGGTTAATGGCGATCGCACCAGATAAAGGATATTCTTCAAGCGATGACATTCGGGTATTTTATTATTGTCGTCCAGCAGAAATATTTGCTCGCTATGAAAAGCAGGAATATATTGTCTCTCCATCCCATTTGATTCCTTTGGTTAAAGCAATTTTACTCGAACCCGAAGCACTGGAAAAGTTTGCGAGCGATCGCCAGAATACGACAAACATACGGGAAATTTTAGTTTGTACTCATACTCAATGGGATACGGCTTGCGGTCGTTATGGTACTCCTTTATACGAGAAGCTACGCAAGCAATATGTACCCGAATCTGATGGTAAATTACGAGTCTGGCATACCAGTCACTTTGGAGGACATAAATTTGCTCCCACTTTAATTGATTTTCCTAGTGGTCGATTTTGGGGGCATCTCAAGCCTGAATTGCTCAATACTTTAATCTACGAAGAAGGAGATCTCAAGCAGCTAGAACAATGCTATCGCGGTTGGTCGGGTATGGAAAAGTTTGCTCAAATAGCCGAACGAGAAATATGGCTACAAGAAGGTTGGAAGTGGAAAGACTATCCTAAGTCTGGACGTATTGTAACCCGCGATCGCGGTTCTCTGGGTAAAATTATTTTGCGCTTCATTCTTCAGTTACTTCCTCTTAAAAAAGCGAAATTGCTTCTAAAATTACTTGATCGCAATCCAAAATGGGTAGAAGTAGAGATTGTTTGCTATCCTCAAGATTTGAATAATAAAGAGATATATCGAGTTAAAGTAGAAGCAAAAGGAAAAGTCCTCACTGCTGGAAAATCTAGCAAACAAATGCAGCTAAAGCCAGTAACGCAATACCGCGTAAGAGAAGTCAATTAAAGACGCTTTATGAGACATTCGTACAGAAGTTAAAGATTTCTATTTATCCAAAAAAGCGGAAAAGCGATCGTAGTTTTTTTCGCCCAATATTGGCAAATTGATATTTTTTTACCTCCCGATGAATATCAATTTGAAACCAGGAGTTTCTAGAAAGTAATGAGTAATAAGTAATAAGTAATAGATTGTTTTTGATCGTCAGTACTTAAACTTTACAATCGGAAAAACTCCAGTTTTCAGTATAAATGAGGTTTAAATTGAAGAAAATTTCTTGCATATAACCTGATTTTTTAAGCTGAGAGCTGAGAGCTTTTAAGCAAATACATTATCAAATCTAAGTTTTTCAGCAATCCCTAATTAGTTTGAAATTAAAATTGTTGCGAACTTCTCATAGAAAGTCTATAAAGATATCTCAACTAATGATACTGTTATTGATGACCGTGTAAGCATACAGAACGATATTTCTATAATTATTTAACTTCAATTAAACATGATATTTACTATTCCTAATGTTTTTACTCCTGAAGAGCTAGAAGAAATAAGATCTAACTTGGCTAAAGGAGAATTTATTGATGGAAAACTGACTGCAGGCTGGAATGCGAAGTTGGTTAAGAATAATCAGCAGCTAAAAAAGAAAACTCCTTTAGGAACGCAACTAACTCAACAAGTAAAGTCTGCTCTCAATAAAAATTTGCTATTTCAAAATGCTATACGTCCCAAATCTATTCATTCTCTTTTATTTAGTCGTTATGATAAAGGAATGTCTTATGGTCGTCATGTAGATAATTCCATCATGCGTAACAATGGAATGTGGCGTACTGATGTTTCCTTTACGATTTTTCTCAACTCTCCAAATGAATACGAAGGGGGCGAATTAATGGTTGAAGGGGTAGATAGCGAAAAAGGCTACAAACTACAGGCTGGCTCGGCAATTGTCTATCCTTCTACCAGTCTTCATCGAGTTAACGAAGTTACCGAAGGCTCAAGATTAGTATGTGTTGGCTGGGTACAGAGTTTGATTCGCGATTCTAGCCAGCGAGAAATTTTGTTTGACTTGGAAACAGCAAGACGAGTCATGTTCGCCAAAGATGGTAAAACCCCCGAGTTCGATTTAGTAACCAAAAGTTTGACTAACTTACTGAGAAAATGGGTCGATCTTTAGAACTCAGAAGTTTGAAGTCAGAAGTTTTCTAATCGCGGATTAGCTTTGCGTCAAGTTAAATGTCATCAAAAGCATATTCAACGACAATTAGAAAGGGCTCTTCCCAAGTTTTGCTGATCCGACGAAAACCCATACATGACATGGTGTTGAACATTTTCTCATCTGGTCATAACAAATCGCTTAGTGAGCAATTCTAATCCAGCTCTCCCATACATCTGCCGCTTCAACATTTTCAATCGGTTATTTAATCCTTCGACTGGTCCATTACTCACCTCCCTCATCATTCTGTTGTCCCAGCCGTAGCTACTCTCACAGAGTTTTTGAAGGGTTAGTTGGCTGGAGTAAAAACTCCGTAGCTTGGCATGCAGCAAGCGAAGCTTGCAAGCGTCACGCAGTGGCGCGACTTGGGCGCACACGCCCTGCGATTTAAGCTTCATTTAATTATTAACGATAAGGGTGAATTATTGGCTTTTAAATTGACTACATGCGGGCAAGCCCTTTGTGGAAATGTAGACGATCGCAAACCAGTGCCTGATATGACGACTGATATTGTTGGTAAGTTGTTTGGAGATCGAGGTTATATCTCTCAAGCACTTTTTGAACAGCTTTATGAGCAAGGATTACAGCTCATTACTAGACGTAAGAAAAATATGAAACAACAGTTAATCAAGTTGATGGACAAAATTCTTCTCCGAAAACGTTCCTTGATTGAAACAGTCAACGATCAACTAAAAAATGTTTCCCAAATCGAACATTCGAGACATAGAAGTGTTTGGAATTTTATGGTCAATCTCTTTTCTGGGTTGATTGCCTATACTTACTTTACCCAAAAAACCTTCTCTTGATTTGAAACCCAAAGGTTTACCTGCCTTGCCTCCAGCTATCTTTTGATTTCGTCGAACTCACATAATGTTAAGTTCGCCAGCAGTGTCGGACTTTAATCAGTTAGAACTGCTCTAATTACCGAGTATTTCCTGCAGTCAATTTACCGACTGGGCGAGTAATCCGCTTGCTGCACCCAAACCCATAAAATTAGGCAACCAAGCAGCTAGCCACGGGGGAACCACTCCCGAAATACCCAAAGATTGACTGATAAAAGACAGTAAATAGTAGGCAAAAATTAATCCAATACAAATACCAAAGCTGGTTGCCTTGCCTGAGTTTTGAGGCTTGATACCCAATGCCGTACCGATCAGGGCAAATACCAAGCAAGCAAAAGGAATCGAGACTTTTTCTTGAATCCGAACCTGCCATTTGCGAATTCGTTGTTCGTCAGCACCTTTTTTGACTATTTCGAGATATTCATTAGCTTCAAAAATATTCATTTGACTGATGCCTTTACTCTTTTGAGTAATATCTAAAGCAGTTTGCGGCAAAGCTAGCTGTTGATGCTGGAAATGTACTACGTTATTGTAGCCACCATCTACACCCACTAAATAAATAGTTCCATCATAAAAATCCCAAATATTCTCTACCACATTCCACTTCGCCGAACTAGCCACCACAATTTGACTGACAGATCTGCGGGAGCGATCTAACACGGTGAGATTTCTCATTTGTTCGCCATCAAATTGCTCTGCATAGAACAATCTAGTTAGTACCTCTTTGGTGTTGCCATCTGTAGTTTCTATATCTTCGTATTCATCAAATAAAATATTCTCGGTTTCAAAGTCTGGGCGGGTTTGACCCAATGCTTGCTTTAAGGTAACTTCCGCTTGATAATTGGCAACAGGAGCGACAAAATTATTAAAGAAAAAGGTAATACTTACAATACACAGGCTAAAAGCGATCGCTGGTAAAATCAGACGATAAATATTGACGCCAATACTCCTGAGGGCAATCAGTTCGCTGTCGCTAGAAAGACGACTGTAAGCCATCAAAGTTGCCAGCAAAATCGACATTGGAAAAGCAAAGACGATAAATTCTGGCATTCTCAAAAGCAGAATTTTGAATGCGACTTCCCAATACAGCCCAGAATCAGTTACCTTACGAATCAGCTCAAAAACTGCGCCAATAGACAAGCCTAAAGAGGTAAAAATTCCCATTCCGAACAAAAAAGGCAACAAAAGCTCTTTAGTAATGTAGAGATTCATCACGGAAAAACCGATACTCGACCGATCTAAGAGTTTAAGTTTGCCAATTTTCATGTTTAAAAAATTCGGAAGGTAAAAATCTAAACGTAGCCTAGCGTAAACTCGGGCTTTTTTAGATAGATAATTAAAAGTATGACCTAGAAAGTGTCCCTGTTCTCGGTATCAAATTGACTCATCAAATTAATTTAGTTTTTGGGCGTCGTACCAGTTAGGGATTTGGCGATGCGCCAACATTGATATATGCCCACAATCAATAAGCCTCCTGCGTAAATTTTGAGGATATCTTCCAACGTACCAAACCAAGTTATTAATGATTTTCGTTGCTCGATATTATCTGTGAACAGAGAAACCAGCAGGTTGTTATTACTAGCAGCATCAAAGACAATCATCAGAATGGTCAAAATAGCGCCGATCGCAAAGTAGATAAAAGAACGTTTGAATATAGCTAGATTCTGCCGATTTTTGAGCGCGTAAATCAGCAGTACGAGTAAATAACCACCCACAATTACGTCATCTATGAGGTCGCTAATTTTTGTCTCTTGGAAGCCAAATAAAATATTGAAGATGAAATGCAACAGCTTGTCTGTATACTCATGAATTTGAAAGGCATCATCAAAGGTTAAAAATGACAAGCCATAGCTAACGTTGCGAAAGAAAAAACTGTTCTGATTTAAAATTCCGTTGGCAGAAGCTTTGGCAAGTAAAAAAATTTTCCTGGTCAAAAAAGCCCCTAGTAATAGCTGCAAGCAGGAGAGGATAGACATATATCCTCCTTCTTCAAAGTATGCTTTCGCAGAATGCCCAGCTTCTATTGCTCCATAAATCGCCCAAGTCATGGCTGCGGTTTCTAGAAATAGAACAATAAATAGTATCTGGTTGATGGATTGATTGGCTATGAAAGGAAGAAAATATCGGCGCATTTAAAACTAGACTGACTTAAAATAGCAACTTGCAATCTTGTCATTGACTTGTTGTCTATAGTTACTGAGGATTGCCAAACTATTAGTATATATTGCTCGGTAAATCTATTTCTTATCCTTTCTTGCCAACAATAAATTCCTACTTATTATCCAGTTTGGCTTTATTTCGGCGATCGCAAATTATTTGTAGTTCTGATTGATGTGCTTCTGCCCAGTCTGCTAGCGCCCAGAGCGGTTCGATCAATTTATTGCCAAATACAGTTAAATTGTACTCTGTCTTAGGAGGGACGACAGGGTAAACTGTTCTTTTTATAATATTGTCTGACTCAAGCTTTCTTAAAGTTTGAGTCAGCATTTTTTTGGATATTCCTGGAATCTCTCTTTGCAACTCGCTATATCTTTTTGTATCTTGGGTTAGTACATACAAAACGGGCAGAGTCCATTTATCACCAATAATCTCGATCACTTGGCGTAGGGGACAGTTTTTATTGAGTAGAGGCTTATCGTTGTTTTTGGGAACCATAAAGTAACTATAGTACCAAATGGTACCTACTTGAAAAAAGGAGTCCGTCTAAGTCATATTGAAAAGAAGTCTTAATTATTTATTTATATTCCTATGGCAAGCAATATTACGGATATTGGTAAACCCTTGGGTGCAGCATTGCTACTTCTGACTATAGCTAGCTGTGGAAGACAGCCAGAAGCGCAGGCTCCACCCCCTGCCATGCCAGTAGAAGTAAAAGATTTAGATGCGGCGCAAGTCAGATCTAGTACTGAGTATGTTGGAAGTATAGAGGCGACTCAAAGAGTGGCTCTTGCTCCGAGAGTTGACGGTAGAATCATCGACATCGCCGTAAGCGAAGGCGACAAAGTAAAGCAAGGGGATCTGATCGTTCAACTACAGCTTAATCGCGAACAGGGAGAAGTGGAAGCAGCCGAGTCGCAGGTAGAAATTCAAAGAGCCAATCTGAGCAACTCAGAAGCCGAATTACGAGCAGCCGAGGCAGAAGTGGCGGAGGCAGAAGCAGCGGTAGAGCAAAGCAAAGCAGACTTAAGAGAACAAGAAGCCGAATTAGACCTAGCTCTTGCCAATATGGAAAGAGCTAAATTTTTGGTGACAGAGGGGGCGGAATCTCAACAGACACTTGACGATAACACTAGAGATTTAAATGCTGCCCGAGCGCAAATCGATGCCCTTAAAGCTTCCCTCAATTCTAGTCAGAAGGCTCTAAATGCCAGCCGAGAAAGAGTTGCTGCAGCCAGATCGGGAATTACAGGAGAGCAAGCTGCCTTGAGACAAGCCCAAACCAGAGTAGGGATTGCTACCGAAAATCTAGAATTTAATCGCATTACTGCGCCCATTAGTGGTACGGTTGGGGACATACAGCCAAAAATTGGCGACTTTGTTGAGATGGGCGATCAGCTCACCAGCATTACCCAAGATAATGCTCTGGAGTTGAGTATTGGCGTTCCCCTAGAACAATCATCCAGACTAGAAATTGGGCTGCCCGTCGAAATAATTGATCGCCAAGGAAACCCCCTGGCAGAAGGGGACATTAGCTTTATTTCTCCCCGAGCAGATCGCAGCAGTCAAGCAGTCTTGGTAAAAGCAGCATTTAACAATAATGGTAGGCTGCGAGATGATAGTTTTGCCAGAGCAAGAATTATCTGGTCGGAAGATTCAGGACTGTTGATTCCAACTGCGGCAGTATCTCGTATTGCGGGTAAAACCTTTGTTTTTGTCGCTACCGAAAAAGAGCAAGAAGATGGCACTAAAGCAACTGTAGCCGAGCAGCGACCCGTCGAACTAGGGGCAATTCAAGGGCAATCCTATCAAGTAATCTCTGGTCTAGAACCAGGAGAAAGATTGATTACCTCCAGTATTCTCAACCTAGCGGACGGCACTCCAGTCAATCCAGAAACGGTTACTAGTAGAACTGTAAGCAGCGAAAATTAGACAGAAAAGATCGGGTAAGCCTTATTAAAAAAGTAATCAGTAACAAAAATGATCCTGAGTATCGCCGATACATTTATCAAAAGACCCGTACTGACCACAGTTTGCGCTGCCATCATCGTGTTGATTGGGGGAATAAGTATCCCCATGTTGCCTATTTCCCAGTTACCCCAGGTCGCGCCAATTCAGGTTGAAGTCTCTTCGGCTTATATTGGTGCAGATGCCGAAACAGCAGAGACAAATGTAACCAACATCATTGAGCGGGAAATCAATGGTGTCGAGAACATGAGCTATATCTCGTCTAATACCAGTAATGATGGTATTAGCAATATCGTAGTCTCTTTCCCCCCCAGTACGGATCGCAACATCGCTCAAGTCAACGTACAAAACCGCGTAGCCTTATCCGAACCCCAATTACCAGCTCCAGTACAGCAGACAGGGGTTACGGTTCAAAAATCCTCTCCAGACTTACTGCTAGGTATTGCCTTTTATGCTGAAAACGGTGAGTATGATGACCTGTTTTTAAGTAACTATCTCGATCTATATTTAGTAGACCAGGTCAAAAGGATTGAGGGTGTCGGACGAGCAATTATTTTTGGCGAACGAAAATATGCCATGCGTTTGTGGCTCGACCCCGATGCTTTAGCAGCCCGTGGTTTGGGTTCGCAAGACGTAGTTAATGCTCTACAGGAGCAAAATATCCAGGTTGGGGCGGGAAGTATCGGCAAACAGCCGACCAATGACGACCAGCAATTTGAGTTTACTCTACGAGCTTCGGGTAGATTGAGGAGTGCTGAAGAATTTGACAACCTAGTCGTGGGGACGGGAGCCAGCGGCAATCTAATCAAGCTCAAAGATATAGGAAGAGCAGAATTAGGGGCAGAAAACTACGATACCTCAGCCGAGTTTGTCGGTAGACCAGCAGTGGGGATGGGGGTCTTTCAGCTCCCTGGCAGCAATGCCCTAGATGTGGGTAGTGCGGTCAAAGAAACGGTTGCCGAACTGTCGGCTAACTTTCCTCCTGGCATGAACTACGAGATTGCCTTAGATACTACCGAGTTCGTTCAAGTATCGATGACGGAAGTAATTAAAACCCTGGTTCAAGCAGTACTGCTGGTGGTTTTAATTATCTTCATCTTTTTACAGGATTGGCGTACTACAGTAATTCCTGCGATCGCTATTCCCGTATCGTTGATCGGTGCTTTTACCTTCCTCAATATTTTTGGCTTTCAAATCAATACTCTCACCCTATTTGCGATGGTGCTATCGACGGGGTTAGTGGTAGATGATGGGATTGTGGTGGTAGAAGCGATCGCCACCAAGGTCGAACGAGGAATGAAGCCCAGGATTGCGGCGATCGATACGATGAACGAACTAAGCGGGGCGGTAATAGCAACTTCGCTGGTGTTAGCGGCGGTATTTATTCCCGTATCTTTCTTCCCAGGCTCGACTGGGGTGATCTTTAAGCAGTTTGCCCTAACTATCGTTTTTGCGATCGCTCTTTCTACCTTTAACGCCCTAACCTTCTCTCCCACCATGGCAGGTATTTTGTTACGCCCTGTCCAGGACAGGAGGGGAATCTTAGGTAAGTTTTTTGATAAATTCAATCAGGTATTTGACTGGATTACCGCTAGATATACTCAAGCAATTACTTTTCTCACGAGAAAGGTAATACGTCCCTTTGTTCTAGCTGGCTTTACGGCATTGATTCTGTTTACCTATTTTCTTTACAACCAAGTCCCTACGGGCTTTATTCCCGAAGAAGACCAGGGTTATTTCTTTACGATCGTCCAAGCTCCCGATGGCGTCTCCCTAAACTACACCCAAGACGTAATGAAGCAGGTGGGAGACAAAATAGCTCAGGAGGAAGATATTCAAAGCTACTTTACCCTAAGCGGTTTTGGTTTTGAGGGTAATGGCAGCAGTCGCGGTTTTGTCTTTGGTAAGCTCAAGCCTTGGGAAGATCGACCCAGTGCCGACCAGTCTATTTATTCAATTCTCGGTCGTCTCAATGGCTCGTTCCAAAGTATTGGCAGTGCCAGAGCCTTTGCGGTTAATGCTCCTCCTGTAAGGGGTTTGAGTACCTTTGGTGGTTTTGAATTTCAGCTTCAGGATCGTCGTGGGTTGCCAATTTCTGTCCTGGTAGAAAACGCCAATAACATGATTGCTGCCGCTAATGCCAGACCCGAAATCGGTGCGGCATTTACGCAGTTTGCTGCCAATACGCCGCAAATTGAAGTCGAAGTCAATCGCGATCGCGCTAAAGCGATTGGCGTAGATGTTGATGACGTATTTTCTTCCCTACAGTCCTATCTGGGTTCCCAATACGTCAACGATTTTGTCCTCGGACAAAGACAATATCGGGTGTACGTTCAGGCTGACGGCGATTTTCGCTCAAACCCCGAAGACATTAGTAAGCTTTACGTGACTTCTAACAGCGGACAGCTAGTATCTCTGGGTACGCTGGTTCGGTTAAAAGAATTTACGGGACCCCAAACCATCACCCACTATAACCTTTTCCGTGCGATCAAAATCCAAGGCTCCCCCGCACCTGGATATAGTACGGGACAGGCAATTCAAGCCATGGAAGAAGTAGCAGCAGAAATCTTACCCGCTAGCTTGGGTTATGAGTGGACGGGTACGGCACTAGAAGAGAAATCTGCGGGAGGACAGTCCGCCCTAATCTTCGGTTTTGGTCTGTTAATGGCATTCCTCGTTCTAGCCGCTCAGTATGAAAGCTATGTCGATCCCATTATCATTATGCTTACCGTACCTCTGGCGGTATTGGGAGCGATCGCGGCTATCTGGATACGGGCAAACATACTTCAGGCTGGCAGCGTTTGGCCCATTATCAACAACGATGTTTACGTTCAGGTTGGTTTGGTAATGCTGATTGGCTTGGCGAGTAAAAACGCAATTTTAATCGTAGAATACGCCAACCAGCTCAAAGAGCAGGGATTGAGCAATGTCAAAGCCGCAATTAAGGCAGGACAAGAACGTTTCCGTCCGATTTTGATGACGGCTATTTCCAGTTTGGTCGGTTTCTATCCCCTGGTTGTAGCCACTGGTGCGGGTGCTTCTAGCCGCTGGTCTCTGGGTACGGCTGTATTTGGTGGCATGCTTTTTGCCACTGCTTTAACCTTATTTATCGTGCCATCTTTGTATATCACGATCAAAGGCTTGGAGTCTTACTTCAAAGGCGATAAGGGCGATAAAAACGACCGAGATAATAAAGGCGATCGCGGCTCTAGTAGCAATAATAGTAGTAGCTCAATATCGAACAAAAAACAAGCGGATATTGAATTAGCTACCAACTACAATCTTGATTCCAGCACCTAAAAAAGCTTAGCTTTAGTCCTCTGGCTTTAGCTATATCTCAACCGACAAAAACAAAAGGGATGCTTTTAAAGCATCCCTTTAATAATATTGTGGAAAATTGAGTTAGTTTTATTCTATGTACCAGCAGTTTTATAGGTATTTAGCTGGTGTTATTTATAACCTTATTTATATAAATAATAATAATTTATGATTTTGACGTTACGCTGTGATCGCAAACACACTGCCAAAAATAAATTACATAATCCGTAGCTAGTAACTGCTACTAGCGCGCGACCGCTTTTTGCTCCTCGAAAACACTAAAGGCAATAGCCAGCCCAAAACCAAACCAGCAAAGCCACACAAAGCAAGCAGTATGCCAACGGGGATGGTAATCGATTCAAACACTAGAAACTCTACCGAGACGCCTTTGACATTCTGAATCGAGAAAATAGCGATCGCTACAATCCAGCCACCAAAGATTAGAGTATTTAATAAACCTGCAAATGCTTTCATAAGCCGATACTAAATTAAAACTATAGATTTTATAACCAAGCTATTGAGGATTAATAGTTTGACCTCCAGGTAACTCCGAACCGAGAATAGTGCGGATTCTAATGGGCGCATTCTGAGGATGAGGTTCCCAACCCACTTCATATCCCGCTTCCCAAGCCTGCTTTCTTGCCTCGCGAAACGCCTCAAAACTGTCGGGTCTGACGATAAAAATCAAGTAGTCTCGATTAGCATTATTTTGCGACAAGACTTGCTTAAACTGAGAGCTTGGTTCGATTAGCTGGCTAGTTGTTTCCCCCACTTGGTTAGATTTAGGATTGAACACCAAAGACAATCCGTTTTCTACTACCCTAACGTTGTAATCTTGAGTCGTCGCTGTAAAGTTACTCTGACGACCTAAAACGCTCGACAAGCAAGACGTGTAGTTATCTTGGCGAAAACTATAGTCAGGTGCATCAGTAGAAGTCAGAGGCTTGTTACAGTTGGGTAAATTGCCTGAAAATTCCAGCTCTTCTTCCCTAACCTTGCGTAGATTTAAATAACTTACCTTGTTGTCTCTAATCTCAAACCACAACGACTCTTTATCCGTGGAAGAAGATAGGGGTGTTTGAATTGTAATTTTGGTCTTAGAACTACCACCAGTGGCGATGAGGGTAACAAACAGACTGATAAACATCAACACACCAACAGTATTGGTCAAGATATCTAAAAAAGAATCTAGATTTTGGTTGATTTGATTGTTTCTACGTCTGGCTCTACTTCTCATTAATTAACTTTTGGATGTAATGTGGGAGTTTTAAATATGACCATTATTATAAACCCTGGGATAAACGGCTGCGCTGAAGCTAATAGTTTCAATCAAATAGGGTCTTACCGATAAACTAAGCTAAAAGCTAACGGCTAAGAGCTAATAGCTACGAAAGCCCCAAATCGACCGCAACGCGATGACCACAACTCATGCCCGAAAACGCTACCGCGTTCAATCCTTGCCCTGGGAACGTGCTGTCTCCCACGCAATATAAGCCAGGTATCTTAGTGCTGTTAAACGGCATTCCCAACAGCCCAGCTAGCTTGCGACGAGGAATTGGACCATAAGTACCGTCTTCTCTGCCCAAAAAACGACGATGAGTTCTAGGTGTACCTACTTCTTGATAGTCTAAAGCCTCGGCTAACCCAGGGAAAATTGCTTCGAGACGATGAATCAGCTTACTCGCGGCTTCTTCCTTCTTATCTTTATATGCTTGAGGCGACAGGTTTTGCCATTCTTCAATATAACTAGGGGTAAAAGTATGAATAATGTGATGTCCTGCTGGAGCCAGACTAGGATCTAGGAGAGTGGGAATCGATACAAAAATCGTTCCCTGTTCGTCTTCCATACTTGCCCAATCCTCCAACAAAATATGATGACATTCTGTGCCTTCGGGTAAAACTTTGGCATCTACCCCCAAGTGCAGGCTTAAAAAACTAGGAGATTTTTTATATCTTTGTCGCCATTTTTGCTCCTTTTTAGGCGTATATTCAGCTGGCAAAAGCTTATCAAAGGTATCCCAACGGGTAGCATTGGAAACAATTCTTTTTGCCCGATATTCGCTACCGTCTGCCAGTTTTACGCCAACTGCTTTGCCGTTTTCTAGCAAAATATTGGTAACTCTGGCTTTGTATTTAATTTTCCCTCCAGCCTCGACTAAGCCATCCGCTAGCTCTTGGGCAATTTGTCCCACTCCACCTTTAGGATAATTAATTCCTCCATAATGGCGATCGCTAAATACCATTCCCGCGTTGATCATGGGCGTCTTCAGAGCTGGAACAACCGACCAACAATAGCACTCCATATCAATAAATTTCAGCAATTCTAGATCTTTGATATGTTTGCGGGCAACATCTCCCGCATTAACGGGCAAATATTTTGCCAAACCAAGGCAAGAAAAAGGTTTTTGGAAAAACACCCGCATCAAGTAGCGAGGCTCCTCTAAAGAGAGCAATTCCATCGAATTAAGACAGTTAAATACGTCCCAACATTCACCATAAAAGCCGCGAATCCCTTGTTCTTCATGGGGAAAACGAGCGATTAATTCTGCTAAAAATTCTTCATAATCGCGATGTACTTTTAGCTCCAAATCGTCTGGCAAATGATAATGAATTTGCACGGGATCGGCAAAAGTTTCAATTTTACGGTCTACTGCATCCAAAGCACGAGTCAGTAAGTTCGTCGTTCCTTTATCGCCAAAGCCAAAAATCATCGACGCGCCGACATCAAAACGGTATCCTTCTCTCTCAAAATATCCGCCACTACCGCCAGGAATCAGATAGCGTTCTAGAACCAGTACCTTAGCCCCTTTTGCTGCTAATTGGGTAGCCGTTACTAAACCACCAATACCAGAACCAATGACCACTACATCATATGTTGCAGTAGGAGAGATTGTTGCAGTCGCGCTCATAAATAAAAAAGATACAGAAAGCTTAAAATTAATCTATAGACTATCTAGTTTACCGTCAATCACGAACATTCTTGAGGCGATCGCCCAATTAAATTTCTCCCACAAAAGCCCGAAAACGCATCGACTAAATCCTGGAGACACATCAATATAAATAAGATAAGTCGTGGCATTATAAGCGGAGATTATATTTTAAAAAGCAGATAATTACCTTAATTGAGTTTACAAATATTTTTATGAATTGTATTTAGTTAAATCTAATGTAATCTAAAATACAGTTTAGGAGAAAAAAGCATTTTGTGTAAAATAGATATCTTTTTTAGTCGTCATAAAACAAATTTAGGATATGATTTACCCAGAAGCTAAAAATACCGTGGTATTTTTGTCGATTGCATCTTTTCTTTTTTGAATTAAGATTTGAGCATAAATATCCTATTAAAATTCATGTGTTTAGATTCAAACAAAGATCGTCAAAATCTAGAATTAGAAGAGATTCAGACGAAGCAGATCGGCAATTCTCCCGTATGGCGGAGAGTGGAAGAATTATCCGTTCCTACAGCGGTTTTCTCCCCGACTGTAGACTCAAAGCAAGACACATACTTAGATGCGAACACCTCAGAGACATTCCTGGCGAGAGATTTTCACCCTATAGAGCTGAATCTCAATTCACCCACCAAATCTGGCTCTGGTACAGACTAAATCGGGAACCCGATAAGCTATATCTCTTGTTTCGGGGACAGTTTGATTTTAGTATCTCTGCTATGGAAGCCGACAAGATGGCAGCCGACGTGACGGATTTTTTAGCTTTTTTGTTGGTAGAAGGCGATCAATATCGTCACAATGTGTTTCGGAATCAAGAAAGCGATCGCTTTTGGGTCAGGGCTGTAGAAAGAAAGGTAAAAAGTTTAATGATTTAACTCCTTGGATAGGATAATATACACTCTGCTCGTATATTTTGATTTGGCAATATTGCCCAAAACATGATTAAAAACGATAAGTGGATTGTCGAACAAGCACGACAGGGTATGATTGCCCCTTTTGAAGAAAAATCGGTCAGAAAAGCTGTTCTGGGGGCAGAACAAGCAATTGCAACTATCAGTTGGGGACTAAGTTCTTATGGCTATGATATACGGTTATCTCCTCACGATTTTAGAATTTTTAGACATATTCCTGGTACGGTAATCGATCCCAAGAAATTTAACCCTAAAAATCTAGAACAGGCAGAATTGCATCGAGATGAGGATGGCTCATCTTACTTTATTATTCCTGCCAATAGCTACGGCTTGGGCGCATCTTTAGAAAGTATCAAAATGCCTCCTAACGTTACGGCTATTTGCTTGGGCAAATCAACCTATGCTCGGGTAGGAGTAATTGCTAACACCACGCCTTTGGAGGCTTCCTGGGCGGGAAAAAGTATTACTTTAGAGTTTAGCAATGCTTCTAGTGCTGATGTAAAGATTTACGCCAATGAAGGAGTCGTGCAGCTACTATTTTTTGAGGGGGAAGCTTGTGACACGACATATGCCGACAGAGGCGGTAAGTATCAAAATCAAGGTTCTGGTGTTACCCTACCTAAAGTTTGACACATTACAGTATTGAATTTGTTTATCTTGTTGAAAGCTTTCGATTTAAGTTTAGTTATTAGAAATAATGGACTATAAAGATCCTCTAAAAGATGGAAAAAGTAGAATTGAATTAATCGATTCTATGGGAAATGATTTAAGTATAGTTAATGATGCCAGAGCATCTTTTGATAAGCAGTCTAAAAATTTGGATGAAAGAGATATTAAATTAATAAATTATTTAATTAAACACAAACACACATCACCATTTAGAGGAGTTGCATTCAAATTTAGAGTAAAAGCTCCATTATATATTTGCCGCCAATGGTGGAAACATGTAATTGCCAGCAATCACAACGAAGAACAATTAGGTTGGAACGAGAAAAGTTTTCGCTATGTAGCAATTGATGATAGTGACGAATTTTATATTCCTCCTACTTTTAGAAAACAATCTAAGAATAATAAACAAGCTACTGTTGGTAGTTTAGATGAGGAAGCAAATAATAAGGCGATCGCTTTGTACAAGCAACAGTGTGCCAGTAGCTATCAAACCTACACTCAATTATTAGAATTAGGTGTAGGAAGAGAGCAAGCAAGAGGGGTTTTAGTCCCCTCCGTATATACTTCTTGGGTTTGGACTGTGAGTTTGCAGGCTTTGTTAAACTTTGTCGGCTTGCGTATGGGTGCTGGCGCTCAAAGCGAAATCGGAGCTTATGCCCAAGCAATTGTCGAACTAATCGAGCCGATTGTTCCTGTCTCTATTGAAGCCTGGAATAAACATAAGGGATAGACTCGATCTAAAACATTGCAGCAGTTTAACTAGAACGTTTTTCCGTTTCTTGTTTGATTGCTGCGACGGTTTCCTCCAAACGGCTTTCATATATTTTGTAAAACAGATCGTCGCTCAAGCTCTGGTTTGGTTCGACTACCACTTTGTGAGTCATCAGAACTTGATTGGCAGGCGCACTAGGGTAGGGAGATACAGGTTCTAATGTCCATTTTCCTTTTAGACTCTTAATGTCGCCATCGATCGCTTCAAACGCGATTTGCTGAGGATATAATTCTGTGTTGGCAATTTGCAGTCTGGCTTCAATGCTAAACACAAAAGTTTTGATTTTGTTTATCTGCTCGAATACAGTGCGATCGCCCTGTTGTTCGAGCAAGACACTACTTTCAACTCCTGGCAGAAATTCGGCAAAATTCTCATAATCGGTCAAAACTTGCCAAGCATTCTCGACAGAGGAGTTAGCCAAAATGCGACAGGTATATTCACCTTTATCGCCAACCAAAGTCACCTCTCCTCTTCTCAAAGCTACTCTTTGTTCTAAGGGTAATTTATCGACGGGACCGTCAAATAATTTGGCACTAGCGTTAGGACTAAATGTAGCAGATAGTATACAGGCGATCGCTCCAATAACGGATAGAATCAGCCAACGGTATTTTCGGCGATAGAGCTGGTTAATCAATTTATATTATCTCGCAATAAAAGTTAGTTGGTGGTTATTCTAGCTATATGTTGTGACGAAACTGTTAATGCAGTATGTCAACAGCTAAAATTTAACCTGCTCTTTAGATATCAGCCACTCAGACGTTGGTGATTTGACGTACAAAGTACAAAGTATTTCGGTTCGTCCCTAAAGGGATACCGCTTCGCATATAGCTTTTAGCTATTAGCTTTTAGCTATTAGCTTTCAAGAAATATCTATCAGGAAAACAAATCTAGTTTTCATACCTTGATGCACCACAGTTGCCACTTAACTACATTGAGTCCGAGTTTTTTTCGCTCGCTTCAGTTAATGATTTTTTTGGAAAGAATCGTATTGCTCTTGGTTGATGCGATTGGATTCATAAAGGGTTTGGGTAATTTCGGAGATAGTTAAAACCGAGTAGGCGTTATAGCCATTTTGCTTGAGTCGATCTTTCACTCCTCCTTCATGGTCGATAAAAACGACGATATCTTTAATTTTTAAACCAGCCGATTTTAGCTTTGCTGCCCCTTCCATCACGCTTTTACCACTTATCAAAATGTCGTCGATAACTACTGCTGTTTCCCCTGGGTTAAAACTACCTTCAATCAGACGGCGAGTCCCGTGGGCTTTGACTTCCTTGCGCGGAAAAATCATCGGACGCTGGAGATTGAGAGCTAAACCCGTGGCGGTTGGCAATGCGCCATAGGGAATACCCGCAATGCGATCGAACTCCAAGGTTTGCACGATATCGCCATAGGCTTTGAGGACTTGGTTAAAAATATTGGGGTTAGAAATGATTTTACGCAGGTCGATATAGTAAGAAAAAGTCGCTCCCGATGCTTGGACGTAATCACCAAACAATAAACAGCCGATATCAAATAGCTGCAGGATTAAATCTTGATGGGGATGACTGTCTAGCAAGCAGACGTCTGGCGTCCAAATTTCGCAACTAGATGCTTGTTGGGCTTTCTCTTGACGATAGAGGTCGATCTTTTGGTTGAGGCGGTTTGTCTCAGCGGCTAGGTCATTACTAGCCAAAAAATCTTGGGGAATAGGAATTAAAAGCCCCTCACCAGTATTGTTCAAGCCAATCTTAATTAGAGATTCAAAATTATTGTTTTTACTCCAGAGGCTACGCAGCAAGATAGTTCTTTCTGGAGCGATCGCTCTAATTTGGCTTAAGATTTTGGGGTTGGTCGTCCCCACCTCCAGGTATAACTGTTCGGGAGTCGCCCAAGACTGCGCTTCTTCAACGACTTTGAGGAAGAAAGGCTGTTCGAGATTGGGATATCGCTGTAAGACTTCTGCTTGGGGATTGGAAGTGTGAGCGAGAATAAATACAGCTTTGTCTGAATAAACCAAAAATGGCGCGGAGTGGTCTTGTCCTGCATAGGGAGTGAGAGTTACCGCATCTACTTGCCATTGAGTAAAGATAGTTTTAGCGAAAACAGTACTGGTATTGAGATCGCTATGTTTGGCGTCTAGAATTATCGGAATTGACGGGGGAATTGCCTTTAAAATGCGCTCTAGTAGCTGTAGTCCTGGGATGCCTAAAGCTTGGTAAAACCCCAAGGTAGGCTTATAGGCGCAAACGCGATCGCCAGTGGCATTAATAACCCACAAGAGCCAGGCTTCGAGACGATCGACTAGGGCGGTTTCTGCTGAGGAAAATTCGGCAGCAATCATTTCGGGGTTGGGGTCTAACCCCACAACCAACAAGCTGTTATTTGTGGCGATCGCGCTGCTTAATTTGTCTGTAAAATTCATTTAAGGTCGAAAAATATGGTCAGCCAAATACACGGAGGCTGAGTACTGGTATATTCAACTCTGTGTTTTTGATGGGCGGGTATATATAAATAATCCCCTACTGTTAGCTTAATACGCGAGCTATCTTCATAGCTCAATTCTCCTTCTCCTTGAAGCACCATCAGCCATTCTTCTCGTTCTTGGTCGTACCATTCCCCTGGTGGAGTGATTTGTCCTGTTGAGACAACCTTTTCGATGAAGATACCATCTTTCTTCAGCAAAGTCTCGAATAGCTCTTGTGGGGGTAATTCGGCAGGAATATCGAAGATATTATTTACTCGATTTGACATCAATTAACCTCTGAAAATATTTAACTGCTGTTGCTAAGGCGCGATCGATGCTTGACTGGGGCAAACCGAGTTCGGTAACTGCTTTAGTCGCATCGTAGAACATCTTTTGTCGAGACATTCTAACGCCATCGATCGCAATGGTGGGCTTTTTTCCCAAGGTAGTTAGGATATTCTCTTCTAGCCACGCCACGCTATAGGGTATCCAGTAGGGAATTGTATTTTTGGGTGCGCTCAAACCCGTTATCTGCTCTAATTTACTCAATAGCTCGGCAAAAGTTAGATTCTGGTTGCCCAAAATATAGCGATCGCCTGTTTTACCTTTTTCTAAGGCTAAGATATGACCCCAGGCGACATCTGTGACATCGATTAAATTTAACCCTGTATCCACATAAAAAGGCATTTTACGCTGGAGAAAACGCACAATTATTTCTCCCGTTGGAGTGGGTTTGAGGTCGAATGCGCCGATGGGAGTACTGGGGTTGACAATGACAACATCCTGTCCTTTTCGGGCTGCTTTAACGGCTTCTTGTTCGGCGTAGTATTTAGATTTTTTGTAATCTCCAATCAATTTATCCACGGGACTTTGATAGGTTTCGTCGGCGGGAATACCATCTTGTCTAACGCCAATCGCCGCCACGGAACTTGTATATACAGTTCGTTCGACTCCTGCTTGATGAGCGCAGCGTAAAATATTGCGCGTCCCCAAAACATTACTATGATGAAGAGCATCGCGATCGCTTTGCCAAAGTGAATACTGTGCAGCGACGTGAAATAAAGCCTTACAGCCCTTTAAGTGTTGGGTTAAATTCGGGTCGTTTAAATCTCCCGTAACCGTCTCGATTTCTAAAGACTGCAAATTATCCAGGCGGCTATTATTTCGTACCAAGGCTTTAACTTCGTAACCCTGCTTGAGTAGCAGTCGAATTAAGTTTGCTCCTAAAAAACCCGTTCCGCCAGTAACAAAAACTTGCATTATCGTTAGTTGTTAGTTGTTAGTTGTTAGTTGTCCTAAAGGATACCGCTACGCATATTAATTGTTAGTTGTTACAAGACTAGAGGCTAACTACTTTTTGCGATAAAAGATGTGCTAACCTACATTGCTAGTTACCTAGTTTAAGTAGAATCGCGATCGCTATGCAATTAGAACCCATTGCAGTCATTGGTATTGGCTGTCGTTTTCCTGGCGCGAAAAATCCTCAGGCTTTTTGGGAATTAATGCGGGATGGAAAAGATGGAGTCTCCCAAGTACCAGAATCTCGATGGGATATTGACGAGTTTTACGATCCAGATTTGAGTAAGCCTGGTAAAGCTAATACAAAGTGGGGTGGATTTCTCGAAGATGACATCTCCTTATTCGATCCGCA
>JBCDCO010000033.1:0-28971 GCA_039181635.1 Cyanobacteria bacterium P01_G01_bin.19
ATAGCATTAATCATGAAACGAAATCTCTGATTACCAAGTTTCTTTTAGAATGCCATCGATCGCGATTGCGGAGCTAGCCGAAGGCATCGCATTTCTGGCAGTTTTGACTAGTACAATTGCTCACCTTAACAGGGGTAGTGCTATGGAGTAAGGTTGACCCAGGTTAATATCGACTGCTGGAAAAGCTTGATTTAGAATTTGCCACGTTTGATGATTTGGGTCGTAATAAAATTCAAAATGAATGCTTCCTGGAGCAGCGTTTTCAAATATGCGATTTAAACTAACCCCGCCTACAAACACTACATCTAAAATAACTGTCATTCCAGCTTGATTGTTAACATCAATCGGAACACCTGTTAACCTATAGTCTGATATTGTGGTGTCTATTTTGTTTAAATATACGCTTGAATCTCCAACCGCTGATGTCAAGTCAACACTCACCGCGCTTACTGTTTCAGTAGGATAAAATCTGCTTTGTCCAGGTTGATGAAAATTGTATAAATCACCGTTACTCCCTTCTAAATAAGCAAAGTGACCGAGTAAATCTGTGTAATCTATTGATTCCTCTGCCTCTTGATTGCCAAAATCAGTCTGCACCTGAATTTTTAACCCAGGCAAACTATACAAAGCATCATTGCTTTGAGCCGCTTCAAATTTAATACTTAACTCGTCTTGGTCGAATCGAACCGCATAATCTTGATTGAGATTTTTAAATAAAAACTGTTTACTTTTGCCCCTAGCGTTCCAAAAATAGCCCAGTAATTTATCTAATTCCTGGCGGTTATAGTTGCGCGATCCAAGATTAAATTTAGTTCTGGCGTCATCGCGCTTATTCTCAGTCTTAAGATAGCCAGAACTTAAAGCCAATTCAATATTGCTGATAATACGGCTTTCAACCGAATCGTAAATAATCCCCAGATCTAATTCTTCGCTCATTTCCTCGCTGTCGGCAATCGACCAAGGGATAGCTGTGGGCAATGGCCTTTCTTTGACATATACCGACCCTAAACGATACATTAGCTCGTTAGTTTGGAGGTTGAAATAGTCCAAGGAAAAGTCAATCTTATCCGTCTCAAACCAGACGGGGACATCAAACTCAAATGTTACTGTTAGTTCTACCCCGTTGGGTAATGGTGCGGCTCTTGTGAGTACCCCATTTTCAATATTGATGTGCCAACCATTAACCGAATCTTCCACCACATCGGGGGCGGCAGTTCCATTTTCAAAGATAAATACTGTTCCTGGTACGGGCTTTAGTATGGGGCGATAGGTTACCGCGCCCCCAGCTATATAGGCTTTACGTAGCTGATATTGGGTTATGTTGCCGTTACCAATACCCAAAAATTGATAGTTTGCTTGGTAGTCGTTCCAATCTTTATATCTAAACCCCTGCTTTCGGCCTCTCCTTTGGGCGTGAAAGTTTTTTAAATAGGATACTTCAGCTAATTTATTAACTTCCGACTCGGCTATGGTGCGATCGCCCAATTGATAGCGATGCAGCGGGAATAATTTTTGACCATTTCTTTGCTCATCATCATTGGCCACCTCAATAACCTCTGTGACAAACGACGGCCCACCAACCGCCCCAAAGTCATAGCCTAATTCCAGTCTATCTTGCTCAAAAAAATCAATATATTGGGGAGCGATCAAAGGTTTTGGGACGAGGGCAGGAGCGGCAAAAGGATCGCTGTTGGGGTTTGTATCGTCTAATATCTCTGCTTCTGGTTCGGCATGTTCAAACTGAATTTGGGCATTGATGCCGATCCGAAAATCGCGGTCAACCCGCCGCACACCTTGAACACGTTTAATCCGAAAATCATCAGCTATGGGTTCCGTGCTTTTTAGCTGGTAGTCAAGATCTGATATTTCGCAAATATGGGTAGTAGCGTTAATAAAGAAGAAGTCATTAACGCTACCGCTAATAGTGCTACCTTGAGGAACGGTAAATTGAGAACGCCATTTAGTTTGAACGGGGTTTGCAGTGCGATTGTTATCTAGATTTAGGTTGTAGCTAAAATACGTCCCGAAAACGTAGACATC
This sequence comes from Cyanobacteria bacterium P01_G01_bin.19, assembly GCA_039181635.1. Lineage (GTDB taxonomy): Bacteria > Cyanobacteriota > Cyanobacteriia > Cyanobacteriales > Xenococcaceae > Waterburya. The sequence continues at coordinate 2,041 of JBCDCO010000033.1, forward strand.
AGACATTTCGCTTCGCTCCTTTTATGGCTGATGGCTGATGGCTGATGGCTGAAGTAAGATATGATTGTTTTACTTCAAACTTCAAACTTAATGTTATGGGATATAGAGAACAATTTATCTGGAAGAAAGCCATCGATTTATCGGTACGTTGCTACAAATTAACAGAGTATTATCCCAAAACTGAAACCTACGGAATGATAAGCCAGATAAGGCGTTGCAGTGTTTCAGTAGCTAGCAATATTGCTGAGGGATACGGACGAAAAGGGAAAGGGGAATACCTTCAGTTTTTACACATAGCTTTAGGAAGTCTTAGAGAATTAGATACTCAATTGATAATTAGCTTGAGAGTAGAATTAGCTGAAGAAAAATATATTCAGTCAGTATTAACTGATTGTGATGAAATGCAAAAACTGCTTAAATCTACGATCAATACACTTAAAAATAAATGATTTATCCTTCAGCCCTCAGCCCTCAGCCCTCAGCCTTATTCATTCAGACATAATCGACCCCTGGCAATCCGTAACAGCCTACAATTTTACGTCGCCAGTCTCCTAACCTCTGGTGTACGACCTTATCAGCAATATCCCAAGCATGAACCAATCCATCGGCCCCGCTACCAATGCCCGTAAAGATGCCGCAATGTTGAGCTTCAACTGAAATTTTAAATATCAGTAATGCCCCTGGCTGGAGAAAGATTGGCTCGCAAACCGTTTCAATCTTCTGCTTTAATTGGCCGTCAGGGTTGCGGCTATATTCAACCTCATCAAAGTCCCCTAAGCCCAATTGTTGAGCCACCACAATTGGAACGCCAATACAATCGAGTCCCAATCCTGGTTTTCTGCCCTGATGCTGAAAAGGAGTGTCTACAAGGGTTAAAGCTGTTTGAGTAACTTTTTCTGGTGCGATCATTTTGTCGGAGTATCGATAGATAAATCAGTTGTGGGCAAATCTGGCTCGCCAATAAAATTAGCAAAGTTTTCAAATTTGGTAACGCAGGTTAACTTCGTTCCATTACAACCTGCGATCGCGGTTATGGCATCCCCCACAGCCACTTCAAACGGGGCGGGTACGGGGGAGAGGATTATTTGATTATTAACGTAAAACCCAATATCCCTATGCAAGCCAATATTTGCTCCACTAGTAAATTTGAGTCGGCCATGATTGAACCACTTGTTGGGCAAATTTCCATCAACGCTAAACACTCTTTTGCTTTGTACTGCCGTAATTGTAAGGTTATGAGTAAAGTTAGTCAGGCTTTTGCGGCATCTGTCATCCCCGACCCTGGCCCGACAAGTCTTACTGGTTTCATCCAGAATTTGATTGCTCAAAAATTCCAGGTCGTCTTTAACCTTCATTTCATAACCTAAACTATTACGCTTGCTTTCTGCTGTATGCCCTGGGGGTAGTTCGATATGTTTGGGCGGGTCAAGATTTAGGCTTGTGGGGATGTCTCGATAATTAATCAAAAATCGGCGCACACTGGCATATTGATAAATCCCCGATACTAAATCAGCTTCGGATATCCCAGAAGCGTCCAAAATCCCTTTTAGCTGCTGGGAGTCTACCGATCCAGGGTCTAAACTCTGTTGGGATGCTCCAGGGTCAAAACCGCTAAAGGGGACGTAGTTAACCCCATCAATGCCGAAAGCCACGTCTAAATTAGTAAATCCAAGCTGTACCCCATCTATCCGCGTAATTAGCCAGCACCAGCAAAGTGTAAGTTCTTCTTGGGCCAAGGCTGCTGTTAAATTTGAATCGAGTACTTTAACCATTAAATCCCCCTCTGTAAGCGAATCATTAAATCTTGGTTTTGTTGATCCTCGTTCAATCTAAATGAATCGGCATCTGGTGTAATGACCGTAGTTTGCAGAGTTATATTTTTAATTGGTGTCTGACGACCCCCAGCCGCATCATCCAACGTCGAGAAATCAAAACTTGGACGAGAAGATCTAAAGCCACTCAATATATTGGCTTCAGCATCAAAGCCCACCGTACCGCCAACATCAAAATGCTGGATAATCTTTTGTGCGGGATTGACCCCAAACAATCGTTTAAGTCCGCGATACGCTGGTGCTTCTCCTGTCTTATCCGAAATTAATTCCTCATTTTTGTGAAACACTCCCAGTTGAGCGTCTTTTCCTTCTTTGTTCCAGGCTTTAGCTACTCCAGGGAAAATACGGCGAAGATAATTAGTAGTACGGTTATTTAATCTGCGTGCGGACAAACGATTGTCCTTCGCGCCCTCTGCCGTTATGCGAAGCGGTATCCCTTGGGACTGCCCTCTGCCTTCCCCTACGGTAATTCCTTCATCGGCCACAAAAGCAGAATAGCCCGCCCCCGAACCAAAATCATTACCCACAGAAGATACGCCACCACTAAAGCCGCCAGCCACACCGCCGATAATTGCGCCAATTATTTTGGCTGCTGCAGCTTGGGCGATTGCGGCGGCTAATTGCTTGGTAAATTCCAATAGTGCTTGTTTTGCCAGATCGACCCCGCGTTTAAAGATATTAAATTCGTTATTGATATCGTCTAGCTTTTGCTCGTTTAATTCCCGCGCTCTATTCTTCAAATGGGCGAGTTCTCCTGCCTGGGAGTAGTCCGAGTATTGAGCCTCAAGCTGTACGACTTGTTCTGCATAACGCAGACGTTCTTCGAGTTCGGCTTTTTGCCGCGCTCCGCTACTGTCAAATAAATTATTTTGGATGTTAGTAAAAAAGCCTTGAGCCGAGCTGTTAAAAGCATCTTGAACAGTACTACCCAAGGTTTTAAATTCGTTCTTAATAGAGGACAAATTCACACGGTTTAATTCTTCCGCATTTCGGGCCAGTTGCTCAAGTAATTCTGGCTGATCTTTATATTGCTTCCTCAATTCGATTAGTTCTCGCTCAAATCTCAAGTTCTCTTGAGCGATCGCATTATCGCGCTTGATTTTTTCTGCACCAAAATTAACCCCCCCAAAGCGAGAAAACAGACTGGCTTTTTTGTTGTCGATTTCGGTACGGCGATCTAGTAGCTGTTTTTCTATTGCCAGTTCGTCCAACTGTGCTTGGTAATCAATATTGTCGAGGTTGATATTTGATAGAGAACGCTCGTTCTTAATTAATGAATCCCGCTGTTTGCCTGGTGCGTTATTTAGTTTTATATCGGATATTTCTCGCTGTAGCCTAACTTCTTCTTGGGCTATTTTGACCTTACGTTGTTGTTCGAGTGTGCCACGCTGTTCGGCAATAGTAGCTTGTTGATTGAGTAATAAACTGCGTTTGTTTAAATGCTCTTGCTGTTCTTTGAGTTTGTTCTGTTCGGTGACAAAATTTAATGCGGTTTCTGCTGCTGTAGTATTAGCCTGATATTCTTCAACCAAACCTTTTAGATGGTCTTGGTATGGTTCGAGTAAAAGCCTTGCCTGAGATATTTTTTCAGTCAATAAATCCGCTTCATTGTTTTTGCCAGACTTTCTAAGTAATTTAATTTGTTCTGGTGCTAATGTTATCAGGTCGTTGATGGCGTTGATTTCCTCAACGTATTTAACAATTTGACGACTAATTTCTAAACCGCGATCGCTAAAAGCGTTATTGACATCCCGAATATTTTTAGCTGATTGATTGGTAGCGGTTTGGTAGTCGTATTGTCCCGCCATATCTTTTCCTACATCCAATAGCTTAGATAAAGCAAATTGAGTATCGACTATCTGATTGTCTATTTTCAAGCGATCGGCTTTGATATTTTGCTCAATGCCTTGTTTTAGTGCCTCACCTTCAAGCTTAAGTAGTTCCTCTTTTAGCTCTACTAGCTGTTGTTGCTTGCTATTAAGAAATTCTGTGTCTCGTTCGGCTTTCTTAGTTACATTTGGCGGTAATGGTAATTTTTCATTACTGCTGATGACAGGTAGCGAATTTTCTTTTGACTGCAAAAACTCCAATGGATTAACCCATTTGCCATCAACTTGAACTCGATAATCTAAATGATCGCCTGTCGATACTTTGGCATTTCTTGCCCTCTGGGTAGTTTTGGCAACGTAACCAATTACGTCACCAGTATTAACGCGATCGCCTTTTTGTACTTTAAGATTTTGTCCGAGATGGATAAACCATTCCATTACACCTTTTGCCGTTTCTATTCCTACCTGAGTCTGATCTGCTAATGGTTTGATATGTCTAACAATTCCTGAATCAGTTGCTCTAACTTCAGTGCCTCCCTTCACTGCAATATCAATTCCCTCATGAAAGTCTTTGCGCCCAAAAATATTACGCCAGCCATAGCCAGATGTAATTTTGGCGGTTGAAGCTGTCATATTGGCGATCGGAAAATAATTATTATTTGATGATGTCCGTTTGGTAGAAACATTTTCGGATTCATTGCTATTGCTTACTTTTGGAGACGTAGAAGCTGCACCACTGATTTTATTCTTGAACTCAACTAACGCATCCCCCGCACCGCGTACATTTCGCGCAAAATCATTTAATTCATACTGCAAACTTCTTTGCTGTCCTGCTAGCTGAACCCTAGCCGATCGCTGTCCCAATAGTTTTTCAGAATAGCTTGCTGCTTGGTCTAGCAATGACTGAGTAGAAGAAATTAACTGATTGACAAAACTATCAGCATGGGGAGAAAGTGCCGACTGTATTTTATTACGGACATTGGTAAAAATAATTTGGTCTACAATCCTCAGTACTTCGATTTGAGCTTCCTTAATCTGCTGATTGATATTAAAGAAATAATCATCGATAGAACGCTGAAAATCTCTAAATGCGTTGCGATTACTCTGTAGATTTTGCGCGAGTTGTTCTTGATAGCCAGATAAAGTTTTTTCTTGCTCGCGGATTTTCTGGAGGTATAACAAAGCATCTTTTACCTGCTGGCTAAGATCTAGAGTCAGCAATTCTTCAATTCCCGCAGGATCGAGATTTACTCCTTTAGCTTGAGCTAAATTTTTTGCTTGAAGATAGCCAGAATTTAATGCAGGAGACTCCAGACGCTTAATATTTTCAGCTAATACCTTTTCTGTTTCAGCAATAATATCTTGTAGTTCTCGACGAGAAGCTGCATTGATTTCCAGTTCAATAGTGCGATCGCCTTTTTGTAACTCAATACCTTCGGTGATAATCTCAGTCCGTTCTTGTTCGCCTTCTAATTGACGGCGATCGGTAAAATCAGTCAGTCCAATAGCAGAAGTTTTAAGCTTTTTCTCATATACAGAAAGAGTTTTAGTCAGATTGGAAATGATGGCGTTAATTTTGTCTAGTTTTTTGACACTAGCTTCTTGACGGTCGAGTAAGTCAGCTTTCTTCGTTTCATAAACCTCTAAATCTACAAACTCACCTCTTTGCTTGCCAGCTTCTAAGGCTTCTAGATTTTTTTTGATTTCTGCGATCGCCAATTGAAGTGATTGCTGATAATCAGCAAGAATTTTTGTTTCTTCGTCTCGTTTTTCAGTGATATTTCTTTCAGCTTGGCGTGAAGATTCTAAAGCCTTTTTATCTCCTAATACCAGCACTTCTCGCTCATTTTGAATTTTGGCAATTTCAGCATCCAAATTGGCTATCTTCTCTGCTGCAATGAATGCTGCTTGAGACTCAGATAATAGCTTGTCTGTTTCAAAAATTAAGTCTCCTGTTGCGGATACAGCATCATCCTGTCGTCGCTCTTGTTCTGTTAATGTGCCTACTTTGAAAGGTTTGACATTTGTTTGACCAGTTTTATCAAAAACAAACTGTTGATATCTGCCATATTGCTCGCCCAACCAATTAATTTTATTTCTAACTAAATTGTCCAAATTAAGGCGATCGCCTCCAAGAATCGCACCTAAAGCAAGACCAAGATTGTTATCGGGTAATTTCCAACCTTCCTGTAATTCTTTTGGGTTAGCTCGATCGCCTTCAAGTTTTTGTTTATTAGCTTTGGCTACGGACTCTCGATAGCGATCGATGCTGGCTGTTAGACGTTCTACTCCATCAATTTGTTCTTGATACTGGTTTCTTGCTCCATCGCCAAGAACATGAATCCATATTTTGTATGCAGCAACGACTAAGCCATATACTTTTACTAATTTCCACAGACTTCCAGCTAGTGAGCGAACCTTAGCAGCAGACAATTGATTTATCGAAGCTTTAAGACCGTCAGTAGCAATCTTTGCGCTGTTAAAGGCTAATTCAATTAAATTAACTTGATTGAACATAGCAACCAAAGTCACTACCCCAGTCAAGCTTATTAGCTTAAACAGTAAAAACAATTTTCCCCGAAAATCTTCAACCACTTTAGTTGAAAGCTTGAGGACGAATTTCTGCAAAGGCTGCAACAATTCTCCTATAGCTACTTTTGATTCGAGAAGAGCATTGTTGAATCTAGTCTGAGCTTTTTGTGCAGTGTCAATATTGCCCATAGCAGCAGTCTGAGCTTCTAACGCTGCTGCTATCTTGGGCAAGACATCCAATCCCAGTTCCCTATTCTCCATCATCTTCCCTAACTGAGAAGAGTTGACCCCAAGAGATTCTGATAACAACACCTCAAATCCGCTGAAGACATCCCCTAGCTGTTGAACTACCTCCTCTCTTCCTAAATATCGCTTGTTGATTATTTGCTCTAACGCTTTGAATACTTGCTGCTGTTGTCCCGCGCCCAAACCTCGATTAGCAGCAGTTTCGGCAAAAGCATTGAATATTCGGTTTATTTGATCTCCTTCAAGGGAGGTATTTCTAGCTGCTGCCAGTAATTTTGAATATTGATTTTTGGCTGAAATAAGATCGATGCTCAACTGCTTGGCACTTTGAGAGATAAACTCTAGTGCCGCACCACCTTTAAGAGCATTACGAGAAGCATACAAAATACTCAGATTTAGGCTCTCCATTGCCATTGCAGCATCTAGAGATTCACCACCAATTTTTTTAATGCCAGAAATAATAAAATCTAAGCCAATTTTGGCTACGAATAAAGCAGCAATTCCAGCTAGAAGACCTTTAAATTTCTTGAGTATGGGAAAGCGATCGCCTATTGCCTTAAAAAACTCACTAATTTCAGACTTTACGCTTTCTACTCCTTTTGAAATGCCCCTCTCTACACCCTTAGAAGCTGCATCCCCTAAGTTTTCGCCTACGGATACTGCATCATTGATCTTACTTTTGACCCCATCGACGTATCCCTGAGTTACCTGCTTTCCTCGATCTCTATATCGATTGGCATCATATTTGATTTTTGCCTTTGCCGTCGCTCTCAACCTATCTAATACTGGTAAACGCTTTTCTAAACCGTCTACAGAAGCATCACCCAATTTTTTGCCAGCTTCAGCAGCATTTTTTAAATTACCTTTGATACCATTGACAAATCCTTGAACGACCTCTTTCCCTTTCTTGATGTAGCGTTTGGAAGGAGAGGCAATACCCAAATTATCATCTGTACCATCTTGAAGATTTTCCCCAATATCAGCACCAGCTTCTTTTACTCTTTTTAACTCCGCACGAATTCCATCTATAAAGCCATCTATTACATCCTCTCCTTTGCTGGTGAGTTGTTCTCCAAAATGGCTTGCCAAACCTTTACTATCAAACCCCTGAGCCTCTAAATTGGGTTGACCGCTAATTATTTCAGTCTCAATCTTAGTTAAATTTCCAAGCTTGCCAGAAATACTTCGATCATTACCGCCATCTTCTAAAATATCGCCGTATATCTGTTTTAAATATTGAATTTGCTCAAGTAAATTTTCTCCTAATTCTCTAGCTAAATTCAGATCGTTATCCTTGATTGCTTGGCGATACCTTTTGCTAATCAGTTTTAAGCTTTTGTTGAATACACCCGCGGTATTTTTCTTTTGGTCTAAGGTTAAATCTTGGTAGTTAGGGATGACATCATTGATTTTATTAGATGCAGATTTTTTGGCTTCTTTAGCTATATTCTTGAGGTATTCTTGATAGCGTTTGACTAAAGTTTTAATTCTTTTGCCAAAAACCAATTCTAAAAATCTTTCGTTTTGCAAGTAATCTTGCAGCCCGTGTCCATCAACATCTTCCAGTATTTCTGCGTCGTCAGCAAACAAACCGATAGGATCGATGCCCTTTTCAAAACCTCGCATTATCTTGTCGCCTTCACCCATAACACGATCAAAGTTGGGTGAGTCTAACCTGCCTTTCATGTTGGGAGTTCCAACAGAAATACCACTAATGCGATCGCCATACCCAAGCAAATTAAGAATTTGGACTATTTCTTCTGCTGGGAAACCTCCAGCAGAATGACCCAGTATTTTTGCTTTTATGTCAGGATTAGCATCAAGGTCATTGATAATTTTTGCCGAACCTTTTATGGCATCTGGATTGAATCCTTTAAGGTTTATTCCTGCTACAGTACCTAATGCCTCAATCACCCATTGCGTTGTCTTTTTGGCATTAACTGTCAGATCGGTAAACTGAGTTCCCATACCAACAATCTCTGTTAGATCGTCGGCTAATTCTTTCAACATCTCAGCATTTTCAAATCCTGCTTTACCTTCTTTCCCAGCAAATCCACCAAAGGAATAGACAACAGATTTAGTTGTATCTTTAAATTGAGTAGCCTTATTCTCGTCTCTATTTTTTAGCTTATCTACTCTGGGCAATCCTTCAAGCTGTATTGACGCACGACGATATCCAGTAGCTATTGAAGTGGGCAATAAACTTAATAGTCTAGTGAATGATTTACGTACCTCATTAGCATTTTCTGCTGCTTGGGAAGGAGTAGTATTTTTAACCTTTGTCTTTCGCATCAAGGTTAAAAGATGACCAAATTCCTTTCTTAATCCTCTACCACCCTCAGATATGGCATACGCAGCAGTCTTACCCGTAACTTCTCCTCTGCGTCTAAAAGAAAAATCCAGATCGTCTTCTAAGGCTTTTTTCAAACCCTCGCCAAAGTCAGTACCCAATCCACCACCAATTGACTCCAGAAAACCTTTGTAGACAGAACGCAGGTTGTTTCCCATGCTTGAGAAACTGCCTTTTATCATTCCTTTTTTTCTAATTTGCGAGATCGGATCTGATGCTGGCATTTCAACGCGATCGCCAGTATTAATTAGCTTTCCAAGTTCGCTGATGGTACGACTATCAAGACTGACGACGTTTTTATTAACATCCCTGCTATCTGTAACTGGAGATCGATCGACTTGTGATGCTTGTTTGATTTGGCTTTTACGAACAGGGATAATATTGTTTAGCTTGACTGCATTATTTATCGCTTCTTTATTCTGCTTGAGACTGGCATTAAGATTATTCCGCAGGTTCTTCAGTCCCGCTTGAGCCTCTTTAACTCCCGCAATCTCAAACTTGATTCCTAATGTTTTTGTCGCCATGATATAAAGCACCCTATGATATTCATAGGATGCCCAGGAGGTATGAATCGATGGAGCAACACAATGACATACACAACTAATTACGATCTTTGGCTAGAAGAGCAAATAAGTCATTTAAAGTCTGGAGAATACTCTTCAATCGATGTTGTAAATTTAGTAGGAGAGCTTGAGGCATTGGGGAGAGCAGAGAAATCCGCAGTCAAAAGTCTGGTCTATCAAATATTGCTGCATATGCTTTTGATTGATTACTGGCATGAAGAATCAAAATACAACAAAAACCACTGGCTGGCAGAAATCGATGCTTTTCAATTACAGCTAGAAGACCGCCTGACAACCAATTTAATCAATTTAGCCAAAGAGAATTTGCCAAGACTATATGCCAAGGCAAGGTTGAATGCAATTCGTAAAAGCAGTTTGCCTGAAGACCGCTACCCCGAACAATGCCCCTACACCATAGAGAAAATTATCAATTAAGCAGCTTATCTACCATCTGCTGAATAGATTTACTCGATCCTTGAGCAGCGATCGCATTGTCAACCAGATCGACTCCCCGCTGTTCTTGTTCTAGTTCTAGAGCATATCCCAAGAAAAGCTTGAACTGGGGAATGGTATAGTGCTGAATCTCACTCCAAGGATGACCAGCACTAATCAATCTACTTACTTGCTTTCCCCAGTCTTCGACTCTGTTTTGTCTTCTGGACTTACTACCCTTTCGAGTTTTCTGCCCAGAGACAAGAAAAAATCCTTATTCATCTCAATAAACTTAGTAACCAGCAATGCCAGTTCGTCGTAGTAAAGATTGTTGAAAAATGAAATTTGTTCATCTTCTTTCTTATCGTCTAAATCCGAACAAGATTTGAGAATAACAAATACATCGTTTAATCCTTGTTCCCCAGAATCTTCAAGGATAAATTTAGTCAACTCCACTGCATCTTCGGTTTTAGCCAATTGCTCAACATACTTGTTGACTAGTCCCAATATCTTCCGTAATTGGAGAACTTTGCAAGGACGTAAAACGATCGCATTATCATTTCGTAATGTTATTTCGCGATCGCCAATTAAAATATCTAATTCACTCATCACTTATACCCTATACCTCTACCTTTACAAGGACGTTGCCTGTGGGTTTCCCGCAGGCTTTATCGTCCGTTTCTTTCTGGATCGTTTTCCGTAGATAAACCGTATTTATCGGCTACCTCTTCCGCTTTCTCATAGAACTCAATCCTTTGCTTTGTCTGTACCTGTAGCTGAATTTTATAGATAGGAAATACTTGACCGTAATGTTTGTACAAAACAACGTGACCATCAGCCACAGCAACAAAAGATAAACGGGAACGGTAACGCCTTTTGAGAACATCCCAATTAAATCCCCCCACGCCCATTTTTTTAAACCCCAGACGAACCCCATCACGCAACAAAATCCATAAATTAGGACTACCTGATATAGTTTGAGACTGCGCATGAGAACTAAGAATTGGGCTAAGACGGACATAAACCGCCGTTTCAAATTCATAGATTTTTACACCTCGGATAAAGGCGGCACTAGGGTTTTTAAAATTACGGCGAATTTGCCGCTCTACGTCTTCTTGAAGTTGGGCTGCTGCACGAGAAGCGATCGCCATGCTATCGGTGGCAACCGCTTTTATCTCCTCACTAAAAAATGCGTCAATATCAGAAGACATTAGCCAGCCAGACGGACTCTAAAATATGCGCCAGTCAAACTGTTGTCAGCGTGGCAGTTGTCATATAAAGCCATGCCGTTGACGCTATAGGTGGCAAAGTCTTCGTTAATTAAATCCACCATCTCAGCGGGGTTACAACGACCTTTATAAATTTCGACTACCACTTCTTTCCCGTCGTCAGCGCGGTTTAAGCCATCAAAGCGAAAATAGTAGGGTTTGTTTTGTTGGGTAAAGGCAGTAGTGACCCGCTCATCTTTAGATTGATAGTTTAACTCTAGGTCTTGACCGTCTGTAATGGCCGATCCAGTAGGGGGAATATAGATCATCCCTGTACTGCCGATTTTGTAGTCAGTTCCCAAAACGTAGGTAGTCGCGCCGCCAACATTAGTTACCGTAACCGCACCATCGGGAATAAAGGCCGTAGGGGTTTCTTTACCCAGATAAGCTGTTGCTGCTTCGGCGGTAATACTTGCCGCTGCTACTTCGGTAGTATTGCCGTAAACGTAGAGATTAAGAGCCTCTTTGATGATTTCATCGAGAGTAAAATTCATCTCTACTTTATTTGCCGATTCAAAGACGTTATCTACGCCGTTAAAACCCGACTGATGCTCGTTGTGTTCTTTTCGCTCGACCGTACACTTGAGATCGAGTTTGGAGCAGTCCCCCAAAAATGTATAGCCGCCCGTTGGGTTGCCCAATGCGTCACGCTCGGCAAAGCTAAATCTTCCCTGACCCGAAAAATGCTGTACTTCCGTTGATGTTCCCATAATGGTTAAAGTCTATTCTTATATTTAATAAGAACGGCATAGTTCACGCGGCACACGGTCAGGCCCTTGGTTTCGATCCACTTATCAGACTTCCACTCTTTAGAAACTGCACCACATACCCCAATGTTTTTAAATGTCCGTTCGAGATCTTCAATAGCTAGAGTTCCCAGTTTGTGAGCGGGGTTATCTGATGTTTCGGGTAGAATTGCATCGACTTCGATCCAAAGTTGGCTATCTTGAGTCTTGCCAAACTCCCCTTTGCCGTTGCCATCATGGAAATACAACCCCGAAAAGCCGTATTCTGTCGGAACATCATCGGCGTATTTTATTTCTGCGTAATCGAGATTAAACCCGTTGGCGGTAGAGATTTGCTTGAGGTTAGTTTCGACTTGCTCAACTATAGTTAATCTTGGTGATGCCATAAAAAATACTGTAAATTCTCACACCCAAATACATTAACAAAGCAGTGCGAGGATGCACCCCCACAGCGATCGCAATTTCATAAAACAGCCGATCGCCTTCCCAACGCTCTAAATACAAAGATCTGATTCCCGCTGATTCATCGTCGGCCCACATAAGCTCAATTTTGCCAAACTCGCAGATATAGTCATGAGCGATCGCCGCAATATCCCATAGGCCCCGTTTCCACCAAAAGGCCCATTTGGGGATGCTGGCGAGGTCGCATTTGTAATCTTTGGGAACGAGCAAAATATATTTGCTTTGGCAGTGCTTGAATTTCCAATCACGGATTAGCCGATAAAATCCATCTTTGGTTTTAATCGGCTTGCCATCACTCAAAAGAGTTCCAAAGTCTGAGGGGCAAATCATCGAGTTAAGCCACATCTTCCACTACGCCAATCGATAGATAATCAATAATTACATCTCTTACCGTCCGCCCATCGGTAGAGGGGAGGGTTAACCATTGCTCGTTACTAGCTGCGATCGCCTGTTTAAACTTGGGCGAACCCCCTTCTTTGTAGATGTAAATTTCCGTTGAATGCTGCTCGTATAAAGTTTTTAGCTTATCTGCCAAATTAAACTTATCTGCCAAATCCACTAACTCATCGATGACCCGCGATCGCATTTTTTGGAGAAATACTTTAGGATTGCGGACGGGGATAGTTTTAACTTTGTCCTCGCTCCATTTCCCGTTATCCAGCATCCAACCTACAGTTTTAATTTGCTCAGTTGGGGACGGTGGATTTTGATTGGTATCAAATTGGGTTTGCCAAATCACTTTAGCAACTGGATTGCTATATTTATCGGTTGCCTGATCGTAATTTTCATAGAAAAGTACCGATAGCTTGAGGCCATATTTTGATATTTCGTTTTTATATAAATCCAAAAAATCCAAGTCAATGTATTCGGGCAATATCTCTAAATTACCATCTGGGGGATGATGCCCTGGGGTTACATAATTCCAAGCGATTGCATGAGCCATAACTTATAAATAATAGAATCCCATAAAATTTAAACTCAAGTTTTGCGGCACTAAAAACGGCATAATTTCGGGCGCGTCAGCGGTCATATTATTGGGAACAGTCCAAGTTTTAAGCAAATCTCCTGCTAGCCAATCGGAAGTGCTGCTATTTTGAGCAATAAATTCTCGTTGAGTAAGTCCGCTTGCCTCCCAACCATCCGAATCGCTATTGCAACGATATAAATTGATAATCGCTCCAGGTTCGCCAAATCCGTTAAACTCTAGGCGATAGATAGAATTTAGATTGCCATAGTCATAAGTATCAGTAAAGCTGGCCACACTGCCAGGATTGCCGTTATTCCCATAAAAACCACTTAACGAACTAGCAGAAACAAACCCCATAATTTCCCCTTGATTCCATTGAGAAGTCGAATTGGGGTTGGTTTCGTCGCTACCATAGCCAACCATGCCAAATGAAGGTTGAAAGATTAAATTTAAAGCTGGTGGGTTTGCTTCGCTGCGATTTTTTACCCAAGCGTCATTCTCGCCCCTAAAACGTACCCATCGGCCCCAACTACTTCCCCCGCTTACCCCTAAACCAAAAGCTGTCCGATTCCAACTCATCCCCGATCTAATCTCAATCGCCGAATTAGGAAAAGTCGAACCGCCGCTACGCAGATCAACAATAAAATCAGTACTGATTAGCTCAATGGCATTGGCTACCGTTAACGAGTCTCCGTTATCTACCGTCAAATCGTAAAAGCCGACAGCACCAGAAGTAGTTACGGTAACTCTAATGTTGCTGCTGTCGATAAACTCATACTGGTCAACAGTCAAGCCAGCAATCGTAACCGAGCCATCGGGTAAAAAATAACTACCCTTAATCTCAATAACTCTCGATACCCCTAACGCCAAAACAGCAGGAGAAATTGAGCTTATATGGGGTTTGGGAAAACAGCTTTCTACATTTAAAGGAGTAATATTGCTTTGGACTCCTTCAAGTTTATGCTTGTGGATCTCAAACTCAGATTCAGTTAAATCGACAGATTCACCACCAATATATAGAATCCCATCTTTGGCGATCGTAAACGGGCTATTTGGCCTGATGGTGTAAATGGGCATGTCGCTACGCTCCTATGATGGCTGATGGCTGATGGCTGATGGCTGAAGTAAGGTACAATTGTTTTACTTCAAACTTCAAACTTAATATTATGGGATATAGAGAACAATTTATCTGGAAGAAAGCCATCGATTTATCAGTACGTTGCTATAAATTAACAGAGTATTATCCCAAAACTGAAACCTACGGAATGATAAGCCAAATAAGGCGTTGCAGCGTTTCAGTAGCTAGCAATATTGCTGAGGGATACGGACGAAAAGGGAAAGGTGAATATCTTCAGTTTTTACACATAGCTTTAGGAAGTCTTAGAGAATTAGATACTCAATTGATAATTAGCTCAAGAGTGGAATTAGCAGAGAAAAAATATATTCAGTCAGTATTAATCGATTGTGATGAAATGCAAAAATTGCTCAAATCTACGATTAATACCCTCAAAAACAAATGATTTAACCCTCAGCCCTCAGCCGTCAGACTTCAGCCCTCTATGATAAATCTTGCTTGAGAATTATGTGAGTTAATTTCCCGTCATGCTTGGGCTGCATTGAGGTAATTAGATAGTTTTTGCTCTTAATCGTCAGGCGATCGCCATGACGTAAATCAGCGGCTAATTCGGTTTGAACCTGAAAACAAAACTTTCGCCCTTCGGCTGTTTGGGGGTTATCAAATCCCCCAAACATATCTTGATAGTTCTCATCAAATATCCCCGATAGTTCGCTCAATGAGGAAGTAGCACTATTAACAATTGCAATAGTGCTAAATTCCCCATTAGTGAAGATGCCAAGATCTTCGTCATCCATATGCCAAGACATTACTTATCTCGATTTGCTTTTAAAGAGCGTTTCTCTTTTCTAGAAGTAGTTTCCGCGTTTTTTGCCTCAGAATCTTGATTTGCTTTTAAATAAAGATTCCATTCGGCTAGATAAGCACATTCTGATTCTTCTGTAGGAGCATCGCATTCAACTACTTTTTCGCCCTTTTTGTTGATCTGCTCTACCTGTACTTCGGTTAGGTATACCTTTTTGTTTGGCTGTAAAGGAATACCTCTATGAGTTGCGTTGGCGATTTTATCTCTTGTTTGATACCACTGCATATTTATTTACTCTCCTTTTTAGTAGTAGTTTTCCTTGGTTGTCTTGACTGCCAAGATTCCTCAGTCTCAATTAGATGCTGATATTTTTTTGCTTCAGCTTCAGTTAATTCCACCTTTGACCCTGGTTTGTATCCCTGTACTGTTTTTGAGCCATCGTCAGGATCGATGACTTCTCTTTGCAGAGGTAGAGTACGGACGCGGTAAGTTTGAGTATCAGACATATTTTTTTAGTTGTTTTGAATATCGGTTGCCACACAGAAATAATCGCCGCGAGTTAAGTTAACATCGGCAAGCTGCATCGCGCGAACTTGGATGATCGCCTCGCTAAACTCGCTATAGGGGTTAGCCATCACATCCATTCCCGACCAAAGAGCCAACAATACATTGCTAAAGTCCCCAAAGAAAGCCGCTGTCAAATTGCTCGCAGTACCTTTAGCTAAATTGTTGGGGATTTGATTCGAGCAACGAGTTTGATAACCCGCCATTGTCCCCATATTCCCGCTGGTAGGCTGATAAATCCAGCTACCGCCGCCAGTGTCGTGATCTAAGGTTGTTTGTGCCTTACCGCGAGTTCTAGCGTTTATTACATAGCCTGTACTGCCATCAGTTAGAGCGTTAGCATCGGCTAATTCGGTTTGCATCTGTACTGCTGCCGCATAGGATAGCGCGTCACCGTTTGGCCCCAATACAATCGATTTAGTTTCGGGATGAGAGACAATGCCCAATGGTTCGCTACCAATGCCCGATCCGAAACCAACAGTACGATCCATCTCCAACGCCAAACCGCGAATTAAACGAGAGCGAAATAGACGTTCAATATCGATGCTCGACTGCTCCAGCATTTCAAACGTGATTTTAGTGAGAACCGCCAACTTATGAGGAGCAAGCCCGATTTTGTCAAAAGTCCCCTCTTCTTCAGGAATGGTCTGTTTTTCTCCTACCCAGTAACCCTGTGTATAGGTAGACTCTCTAGGGATCTCAATATTCCCAGTCAAGTCTCGCAGATAGGTAACGCCCATACTCAAAAAAGCAGAGAGGTTAAATAACTGCTCGATAAAGCGATCGCTTAATAATTCCGTTTCGATTAAATTTCCAGCAGCAGCAGGAACGCCCGTTTCATAGGGGGCGCGATAGCTAACAAGCTCGGATTGATCGAGATAAATTTTCTTAGGTGCTTTACCTAGTCTTTCTTGTAAAGCTTTGGAGACTTCCAACTCAAGCCCGACTTTATCAGCCTTGACCAAACCTGCCGCATAGCCCACAGCTTTGATCGTGCTGTAGCGTCGGCGTTCTTTATTGCTCATCCCAACAGGCTTAATGCCAGCCGCAACAGGCTTTTGCTCTTTTTGCCCAATCGCTTCGTACATCATGATCCGCGCGTCACGGATATCCATATTTTCCGCGATCGCTTTTTCTGCCAGTTCGGGGCAACCAAGCTTTTTACCCGCCGCTAAAATGCATTGAGTACGTTCTCGCTCAAGCCTTAGTACTTCGTCTTTATCGATAACGCCAGTGTTACCATCGCTCATAGTTTTATCCTCAGATATTAAACCGTCTACCCGCTCTACAACTTCGGTTAGTTTCTTTCTTGATTGAGACTTGCACTTGCGCCTTTCGTCGGCGCGTGCTTCCTCAATCAATTTTTCCCACTCTGGCGTTATTTCTTTGACTTCTCCGCTTATTTCTATTCCTCCCAGATCATAAAATTGTCGCCCTACTCCGACCGTGGCATCGGCGGGAACCGTGACAAAGCTGCTCTCGAACGGAGTCCACGAAGTAGCTTTGTAAGTATTCAGGTCGTCATCTGATTTCTTGAACAGAACCAACTCATCCACCCGATAGCCGATCGAGACGTTTCTAAAAATCTTTTCGTTAATCGCTTTAACTATTTCCTCGGCCCTTTGATGAGTGCCAAAGCGAATTTTGTTATAGAGTTTATTACCATCAAGCCAAGCTTTTTCAATGATGCCGACGTAATCATCGCGCTTATGGTTATAGAGGGACATTGCCCCGTCATTCATGCGACTTAGATCTACTTCCGCCTTGGTATGTCCCAGTATTTCGTAATACCACCAGCGTTTATAAGGGGCTTCACTGCTTACCGAGATTTCAATCGTGCGGTCATCGCTGACGATCGCATCTTCTCTAAGGGTTAAATCGCGGTAGTTATTTTTGGGGATTTGACGGGTTTGGTTGTTCTGATCGGGGACTAAAAAAAATTCCCCCTCTGATCTGATTAGTAATTCTTGGGTCATATAAAACAAAAAGCACTCTACCAACAGTGATAGAATGCCCTTATGGATCGATATAAACTGATTATTTTTCTAGCAGTTCTCGAATCCGATCTAATTTATAGTCTTCATGGGCGATCGCCGAAGCAGTGTCGTGATTCTGCCAACTCATATTAATCGCCTGTTGAAGCAAAAAGGAATAATCGTAATTATCATCGCTTTCTAAAGCTTTTTTGACGGTCTTTAGTAGGCTGTCTAGGTTTAAACAGCGATCAATTATTTCTTGGGATAGTTCTATACTCATCTTAACCACCTTAGATAAGCCAACTGAATCTGAGTAAGCGCGATTTCTCGACTAGCGCAGTGCGCCTTATCTCCTGTGATGTTAGACATCCAGTACCAACCATCGCTCCAAGGATCGCGGTAATACTCTCCTAAATCCATACCGTTACCACTCAGGGTAAAATACGTAATCCCCTCGCTGTAATTGTGGTAACTACTAATCTGTAGTTGGATAGAACGAGACTGTTTAAATGTTTCTTCGTGTTTTGTTTCGTATGCGATCGCATTAAATTCTTTACCCATCTTTGTTGCCTCTCTCAATCTTTTTAATCATTAATCTCTCACCAGCTTCATCAACGGCTTGTTGTGGTTCAGTGCCTTGCTCGATAAGCTTCATCGCCAAATCTTCAACCCCGCGCACAATAAATAATTCCTCGACCGTCATTGCAGCCCGAACGTCATTACATTCCCAGTCTTCTTTTAGTTTCTTGGCACTGCGACCAAATACCAGCCTGTAAATGCGATCGGTACAGTTGTTGTAAATAAACTTCTTGTAGTTATCCGATACCTCGTCGTTATGAGCCTTCACGTAGTCCCTAACTACATTGGTCATATTTCGACGAGCTACTTTTCCTTGTACTCTAGCTTTTTGCTTTTCCTGATATTCTTCAAGCGATCGCTTGTTATCAAACGCAATATCAAATGCTTGTTCGATAGTTGTAGCAACAGAGGCATCCTGAATAGCAAAAGCTAATTCTCTGGCTCTTTCATAAGCCTTATCCGAACTTCTGGCGATCGCATTAACCAATCTGCCAAAATCTTCTAAAGGAATAACGTTTACTTTCTTGGGATTGAGTTCTGATGCAGATCGGACGAACTGGAAATCTTTACCCAGTAAGCGTTTTATTATTCTTTGCTCGTTGGAATGGACGAACTGGAATATTTCTTTAATCTGCGAGACACCAATTGCATAACTTCCATCAGGCAACTGCAACCCTGGAAACTCAAAGCCAGCATAAATTACGGTGGCTACCACCGCTTTCTTCGGTTTTTCCTGTGGCATAATATATTTAGCCTATTCAGTTAGGTTTAATCAATTTAGTTAAGTGAATAGTTGTCCAGACCCTTCACTTAACTAAAATAAGTTTAACTAAATATATTTAGTGCAGTCAAGAAAAAGATGCAGAATGAAGACATAAAAGTAACTACTAATCTTGCAGAATATAGAAAAAGCAAGGGTTATAGCCAAGATCAATTAGCCAAAATAATTGGGGTTACTACTGCGACCATACAAAATTGGGAAAATGGTCGCGGAATGGGTTCTGTAGAAAGAATAATCAAACTTTGTGCTGCATTAGATGCCGATGCTAGGGAATTATTTCCAGTACAAAATTGATTTGTGTCACGTTTTTGTATTAAAGCAGTAGCTATGCTGAGAGAATATGTTTACCCAGAGTATTCTCATGTTTAGAAAACTATTGTTATCAACTGCGATCGCCTTTTCTATTGCCAATCCTGCACTTGCCGATTGGCAGTTTACTAAATGGGGAATGACTCAAGAAGAGTTGTTGACTGTCAGCCCCATTAACGTCAAAAATAGCAGATTCGATCCTGAATGCCCTTCTACTGCTCCATTGTCTTCAAACTACGAAGTTAGCGAATTTCTGAAGTTTACAGCTTGTTATGGTTTTGATAGAAATAGCGATAGCTTAAATTATGTTCATTTGTATTTAAGAAATTATGCTGCCAGAACAATACTATATGAAGCTTTGGTTGCAAAATACGGTAGACCTCAGAATATTAATAGATCTGATATTGGTTTAGCTTGGTATAAATGGCGTAACGGCAACAACTTGATAACACTAACTGACGATTTGACTAATATACATAGTCCAAATATGTTTATCACATACAAATCTTTGCAGCCAGAATTAGAAGTTGAAAAAAGACTATAAAGCGATCGCTTTGCTATCATCCCCCTCAGAGTTCCCCTGTGGCTTGTCCTCCTCATCATCCTTGGGGTTATAAGGACTCATTTCAAAGTTCAAATCGATGCCCAAACTTTTCGCAAATTCCCGCTCTCTGGCAATAGTTCTCATAGACTCTTCAAAATCCAAACCTTGCTCGGAATAGTGATCGGTCATGGTAGACATATTATTGATCAGCGATTCAACCCGCGCTTTAACTTCCTTCAATGGGTCGATCCACGACCAACCGCGATATTGCCACTTAACCGCGCAGTAGCGCGATTTCCTAATTTCGTAGTCGGGGAAATTTAACACCCCAACCATTACCGCCATGTCCAGCCAGCCATCATCCTCGCAGTTGCCATAAATCACCTCACGCAGAAAATAAACCGAAAACCAAACCTGCAAAATCTTATAGCGATCGCGAGCATTGATCAGCGATAGGCGGCTGCTGGAATAATTGGTTTTGCTGTAGTCATTACTTACCGATTCGTAGCTTTGACCGATACCCGCCCCCATGGCTCTTAGTTGATGTTCCATAAAAGCCACTAGGTTAGCATTGGGGCGTTGCGGGTCGAAGGCTTTAAAATCTTCCCCTGGCGAAAGCGTCCGCATAACTCCAGGCTCAAACTTTTCATCGGCGGGGATTTCCGCCTCTACCCCCTCTTTGTGTTCCCCCAAAAGATCGTTATAGGGAGAAGTAATGATCGCCATTACACAAGCGGCAAGTTTAGCCGCTAGCTGTTCAGCCCCTTCGTAGTCGCCAATATTTTTTAAACGGATAATGGCCGAATAAAGAACGGGCAATCCGCGAAGCTGGTTAGGCCGCTCGGTAATGTGTAAATGAATGATTTCGGACGCGGGTATTCTTTGTAGATCTCGGCTTACCGCACCGCCGCGCCCTTGAAACAGTTCCCCTGGATGTTCCTTGTAAAACCAGTAAGCAACGGGGCGTTGCCACTCGTTGACCTCAACCCCCATCACGATCCGATTGCCAGCAAAACTAGAATTATGATCCTCTGCTAGCTGATCCGCTTCAATTATTTCTAGGGCATAGGGGACGGGCGAATTAGAAAAAGACTGCTTAACCTTTCTGATAAATACCTCGCCAGATTCCAAGCACGAGCGAAAAACAAGCTGCTGAATGCCATTGAAATCAAGCTTTCCCGCCGTATGACACCATTTAGGCTCGCTGGCCCAGTTATTAAACTCAGTTTCAATTAAAGTATTAGCGCGATCGTCGGCTTTGGTTTTGTCCTTTAACTGCTTGACCTGCGATTGAAAAGTAATCCCCTGGTAGACTACATTGTCAACGTATTTGCCGATTGCTCCACGAGCATAATCGTTATTTCGCAGCAGATCGCGGCTTCTATTTCTAATGGTAGTCAGGGCCGTCCAAATATCGGCATTGGCAGAATTGCCCGTAGTCATCCAATTGCCAAAATTTCGCCCCCGTTGAGCCGCTTCAAATTTCCGTTTTCGTTGGACGGTGCGGTGTTTTACGCTGTGGCGCGGCGGCGTGTTCCAAAGCGATCGCACAAAAGAGAAAAAGCCCATAACTAACTACCAAATAATAACTATTGGTAGTTTTCCCTTCTGCCCTCTGCCTTCTGCCCTCTGCCTTCAATTGCAAAATCTCGCACCGATATTTCTACCGCCAGGTTTCATTTTTCCAGACGCGATCGCAATTCTCCTTCTCAAATATTCCTGTCGCTTGGTCAACTGGTCTAAATCCTGATACCTAACGCGGCGATCGCCTATATAGTATTCGGCCACGCCACCCGATGCAAGTTTGGCTATAGCTTGCGTTATAGCCTCCAATTCAATCTCATCTGGGCTTCTGGTTTCCAAGGTGGATAGATTTTCAAAGCTGGCGCAGACATTTAACTGAGCAATGCCCAACGCTTTACGCTTTGTTCCGTTTACGTAAACTACAAATTGAGCTTGATATTTACCAGCGGGAAGGGTCGCAGATTGACTGGTATCTATTGAAAAATTCCACCCCGTTCCATCTGCAACCCCTGTTAAATCCTGAGCCGCTTGGCCACGAATAAAACAGGATAAAGTATCGGTGTTTGGATCGTAATCTGTAAGAGTTTCCGACCATTGAACTAGATCGCCTTGAGTAATTTGAGAAGGAATATTAAACATTTTTAGATGTTTGATTGTTTGCGCTTATTATGGCCGATAAATCGTGATACAGTCCTATAAAGGTTAAAGCCAGCCAGCAACTAACCTCTAACTGTTAAGCAACTACTTGTTGAGTCGTTTTCTTGACTTTCTCCTGACCCTAACACCCTTACCTTGGTTTGGGGTCTTACGCTTTAAATGATCGGAGTTACTCCGATCATTTGAGTTTGAATGTTCGGAGCTACTGCGAACATTTGAGTTTGAATGTTCGGAGCTATCGGCATCTTTATTATCAATCTGCGGATCACTAATTGGTTTGTCTTCAATATTTTTCAAAATATGACAAGCTAATTTTGACAAGTTGATTCGAGTAATCCCGACCAGATAAACCGCAGCTAAGGCATAGTTAAAAGTATCAAGCGGTTCATTGCGTACCCCCGCTAATTTTTCCCAAACCATATAGGGCCTTCCGTTCTTATGTTTGGTCACTTGTACTTCACTGCATAGGCCTTCGTACCATTCATCATCAAGATTATTGGGGAAGTTGAGAAACTTCGCCCCTGGGTTTGACAGTTGCATTCGGCTGTAGATCATCTCTTTGGCATAGTCTACGCCGATTTTATAGAGGTCAATGCCTACCTTTCGGCCCTTAACCGTAACCAATTGTTTAGTAGGATTGGCAATTAGCGGCTTATCCCCCGATTGCCCTTTAATGGGAAACCAATGCAGATAGCGAAACTGTTTGCACCGCTGGTAAACTTCTTGGGTTAAATAGCCCGAATCAATACAGGTAGCTCTTAGCTTAATTTCCGCCCCATCTTGCCGCTGATATACTTTCCCAGTCACATAGGCCAACTGTTGCCAGACTTCGGATTTAAGCGGATTACCCATAATTTTTTCGTAGCGAATCACATAAGATTGTTCGCCAATGCCCCAAGCAATCACCACTACTTCCAGGCGATCGGCCTGTACGTCTACCCCTGCCGTAAGAATCAACCCGCCATTGGGGACAATGCCCTGAGAATAATTTGATAATCTGCCGCGATCGCGTAATAGTTGCCAGTCTTGTTTTTCTCCCGCGACTGCCTCAAAAGTCAGCCCCAATGTAGCGTTGTAAAATACCTGCAGCTTTTTACTATCACCTTTACTCGCTTCGTAGTCCAAACAAAGATCGATCCAGTTGGCCCACGGAGAATAAAAGCGGTTGAGATGAAAGCCAACGTGTTTGGGGTCTTTAGCTTTAGTAGTGGCTTGCCATTCCCCGCCCCGTACCATCGCCGCTTTATGCTTTTGCTCGATGGGAGAATTACAGGACTGGCAGATATAGTAAACGCCTGAGAGCGGATCGGCTTCTTCTGTATCTTTATTGGCGTATTGCACCCTTTCCCAAATCAAATGCTGTCTGTGGCCGCAATGGGGACAAGCAACAAAAAAATGTCGCTTATCCGATTCCTCAAATTCGTCCTCAATGCGGGAATTTCCCTTAATTGATGGGGTAGATACAAGAAAAACTAACCAGTTCCAAAACGTCTCCGTCCGCTGTATGGCCAGCTTTACTGGATCGCCTTCTTTCCCCGCGCTGGCTGGATACTTATCGATCTCATCGCCAAAATATGCCCTAATGCTCATTGAGGCCAAAGAAGAAGGAGAATTGGCCCCCGCCAGCCGCAAAAATCCCCCAGCAAACATCTTCATCAAAATGGTTGAGGTGGCATTACGCGACTTTTGGATTATCTTTTTGCTGACTGGCTTAACGTTAGTAATGGCACTCGATAACTTTTCTTTTGAAAACATCTCAGCCATGTCCGTTGTGGGCTGAGTCATCATCATCGAACAAGGATCGAGATCGATTAGATAACAGATAATCAGCAGCAAAATAATGGTTTTGCCGATTTGGGCCGAACACATTAGAGTTACTTTCTGTACGCCAGTTTCACAGACTGCATCTAAAATTCCAGACTGATAAGGGGCGCGTTCAGGATTCCAATTCCCAGGTTCGGCGGAGGTTTCAGGTAGTTGAAAGTATGCCGCCCCCCATACTGACGGTTTGATTCTAGGGGGCGGGGTAAATTCTTGAAACGCTTCTTTTAGTAGGGCTTTAGCTTCTGCCATGCCCTAAATATGCCCTGAAACAGCTTGGAGCGTTGTGATAGAGATCCCTTGCGATGCAGATCGCAAAGGATCTTCCCCGTTGTAATGCCATTTTTAGATGACAGATGTATTTTACAATTCTCAAACCCCTCTGCCTAACTCAATCAAAGCCTCATCAATCGCTTTGGTTAGTCGGTCTTGAATCTGGGCGGGTTGAGTTAAGCCAGATAATTCGAGGGCTAATTTAGCTGGCAGGTTAATAAATTTTGCCTTAACGTTGGCGATCGCATTGACCCAAACAGCTTTCACTTCTTCCGCTTCAATCAAAATCTCTTCCAACTTATCGGCTTCAAGTTTTTTGATTCGGGCCAAAGCTTCCTCTTTATCTGCTTCGGCTATAGTCTTTCTTTGAGTCGCCGCAAAAGCCTTTTTAACCAGTTCGTCATCCGAGCGATCTAACTCCGCTTCTTTCTCCTGCAAAAGCAACTTAGTACGCCCCAATTCGAGAGAAAGTTTCTCATTTTGATACTTGAGGGCGGAAATAAGCCCGTATTTGCCCTTCTCATTTTGCTCGATATTGCCGTTAGCCGCCCAGTTTTCAATGGTTCTAACCTTACTGTCTATTTGTTGAGCAAGTTCTTTTGCTGATAAATATATTTCGTCCAATGTGTTTAGAAATTTAGAAATTTAGGGGTTATTTGGAAGCGTTGACCACCACCACCACCATTTTTCCCAAAAATTTTTCACACCTAGACCCAAGCCGCACCATCCCGAGGTGCATATACTTATGGCTGGCAAGTACCTTTTTCTTATTTAATAGCCTTGCGACATTCAACCCATGCCAATGCCTCTTCCATAGCGTGGGGGAAGCTGAAGTAATAGCGAGGGAATAGATCGGGGGCATCAATCACAAATGTGTCCGATTGGCTAACCGCATCAACAGCAAAGATCGTAAAAAATTCCCCATTCTCAAGGGTTACTCGCACATGGGCAAGATAGACAAAAAAGACGGGGTTCTGTTCTAGCAAGGCTTTGCTATTTTAGATCAATTTTAGTCCAGCAGTATTTTAAGATATGGCAGAATCGACAAGTCATAAGGAATATAAGAGTGGGGTAACATAGACTGCTAAACTATCGCTGCTTTTTTGATTGCTTTTGTAGTATACACAATTAAAAAACTTTTTTCAATACATAAATAATATTTATATACTACAAAAAAATAATGAAGCCCACATTGTATTGCACGAGCTTCATTATTGATCGCTGGTAGTCAAAGATTCAAAAACAAATAAACAATTTTTGATTTAGAAGAATTATTTTATACGTCCTCAAATTATAAAATTAAGCTTGTCCTTTCATAATAAGAACTAATTCCTTTAAATTTGACAAAGCGGCATCCAGAAATTCGTCTCTGCTATTCTCGTAGGATTCGAGTAGAATCTCAATCCTATGCCAATCTTGCTCTGTTTTAATATTTCTATTATTGATATCCCAAAGAATATTAGTTAATTCTCTAGAACGCGATACTCGCTCTAAATTATCAATAGCACTTATAATTAACGACCATAGCCGTTCTCTGTCATGATATGTCACAGTACTTTGCCTCCATACTGGCTTATTCAAATAGATGAGATTCTCAGATAAATGTGTTGGTTTAGGTTCAGACCATCTTTTGGCAAATTTATGCCTTACAATTTGCTATCGAAGCCGAGGTCATTACACATAAATCTTCACTATGCACGGATATTTGAGATATTTGTACTGCTATGCTTTGATATTCACCGCACTTCATTAATCGATCGTATTTATGAAGTTGGCTTATTGTAACAAATTTTTGCTGCTTGTTGGTTACAAAAAAATACCTAAGTGTTTCACACAGTTAGAAACCTATCAACTCTAGTTGCTGTAGTGAGGTAAAGTAACTTTTAGTAAGGTTTAAATAATTGCCTGTTAATTCAATCTAATCCGAGGAATTTTTCGACACACCGAACAAACATTTCTACCCCCATGCCCAAGGCTGTTTCATCAAAATCAAAGCGGGGATGGTGATGGGGATAGGCTAGACCCTTTTCAGGATTAGCCGAACCTAAAAAGAAATAGCACCCTGGTACTTGCTGTAGAAAGAAGGACATATCTTCTCCTCCCATAGTTTGGCATTCTGGAACAACGCCAATAGGAGTTTCGACAACTTCTGCTGCTACAGATCTGACTAATTCGGCGATCGCACTATCGTTGACGGTAGATGGATACAGTTGCCAGTGGTTTAGCTCGTAAGTTGCGCCATGCATCTGACATACGCCAGCAATAATCGATTCTAACCTTTCTCCAATAAGCGTTTCGAGTTCTGGATTGAAATAACGAATTGTGCCGCTCATTCTGGCGGTGTCGGCAATTACATTTAATGCTGTTCCTGCATGTAGTTCTCCAACAGTCACCACTGCTGAATCTAACGGTTTAACGTTACGCGAGACAATGGTTTGTAGTGCATTGACTATCTGACTGGCTACCACAATCGAGTCTACTGTCTGATCGGGCATTGCACCATGACCTCCTTTACCCAAGATAGAAAGCCGAAAACACTCGACTGCCGCCATTAGCGCACCACTACGGACTCCTACCGTACCCAGTGGCAAATTATTCCATAGGTGTAAGCCAATAATCGCATCTACATCGGGATTGTTTAGTACCCCTTCTTCGATCATTGGTTTTGCCCCTCCTGGTCCCTCTTCCGCTGGTTGAAAGATAATTTTTACCGTACCAGAGAAGTCCTCTTGATGCTGAGATAGATAGTAAGCTGTAGCCAAAGCGATCGCCGTATGTCCATCATGTCCGCAAGCG
>JBCDCO010000034.1:0-28955 GCA_039181635.1 Cyanobacteria bacterium P01_G01_bin.19
ATTAGAACAGCATAATCAAAGGTTAGAGTTTCTTAATGAGTACGAGCAAAAGGCACTAAAGTCAAAGGTATATAAAAGAACGACAAAAAAGCTGTGGATTGGTACGTTTCATAGTCTATTTGCCAAGCTACTGCGGTTTGATATTAATAAATATCAAGATGAAAAACGGCGCACCTGGAAACGCAATTTTTCTATTTTTGATGAGTCAGACGTTCAAAGTCTATTTAAAAATATTGTTACCAAGGAACTAAATTTAGATAACAAAAAATTCGATCCGCGTAAAATTCGCTATGCGGTGAGTAATGCTAAGAACCAAGGCTTAACCCCCGAAGCTTATGCCAAGCAAGAACCAGGCTATCGCGGGCGAGTAATTGCCGAGATTTACGACCAATATCAGTCTAGACTGGCTGCTAATAATGCTTTGGATTTTGACGACTTGATTTGGATTCCCGTCAAGCTATTTCAACAAAACGAATCAATCTTGGGCTACTGGCATACCCAATTTCAGCATATATTGGTAGATGAATATCAAGATACCAACCGCATTCAATACGATTTAATTCGTTTGTTGGCGACTAATGGAGAAACTCGTAAAAGCGAATGGAATTGGAACAGGCGATCGCTTTTTGTCGTCGGAGATGCGGATCAATCAATTTATTCTTTCCGCCTGGCTGACTTTACTATTTTGCTAGATTTTCAGAAAGATTTTGGCGATGGCTTACCCGATGAAGACACTCGCACCATGATCAAGCTGGAAGAAAATTATCGTTCTCGCGAGAATATCCTCCAAGCAGCCAATCATTTAATTTCTCACAATAGCCAAAGGATTGATAAAGTCCTAAAACCGACAAGGGGAGTAGGAGAACAAATCTACCTTTATAAAGCCGATGAAGAACAGGAAGAAGCCCGTTTTGTAGTCAATCAAATGAAGCAAATTAAAGAGAATCATCCCGAAATTGGCTGGAAAGATTTTTCGATTCTCTATCGCACCAATGCTCAATCTCGCCCCTTTGAAGATCTACTGCTACACAATAATATTCCCTACAATATCGTCGGCGGATTAAAATTCTACGATCGCAAAGAAATCAAAGATGCCCTAGCCTATCTTCGGATTATCGCTAATCCTGACGATACAGTTAGTTTGCTGCGAATTATTAATACCCCTCGTCGTGGTATCGGTAAAACAACTATGGGCAGGTTGATGGATGCCGCACAACAGTTGGGTGTACCGCTATGGGAAATCGTCAATGATGAAACTTCGGTGAATACAATTGGCGGTAAAGCAGGTAAGTCCATAACCCAGTTTGCCAGTATGATTCAGGGATTAAAAGACAATTTGGAACAGCTAACTGCAGGAGAAGTTTTAAACCTCGTTCTCGAACAGTCTGGTTATGTCAAAGAACTACAGCAGCAGGGTACAGATGAGGCGGATAATCGCATCGCCAACATTTATGAGTTGAGTAATGCCATACAGCAGTTCCAAGAAGATAACGAAGAGACAAGTTTGGAGGCATTTCTGGCTAGTGCTTCTCTTTCTTCGGATTTAGATGGAATGGATGAAGAGGAACAGAAAGTTTCTTTAATGACTCTCCACGCAGCTAAAGGATTAGAATTTCCTGTAGTCTTTTTAGTAGGTATGGAACAAGGCTTACTGCCCCACAACCGCACTTTAAACGATCCACTAGAAATAGAGGAAGAACGTCGATTGTGTTATGTAGGCATCACTAGGGCACAAGAACAGCTATTTCTAACGTATACGAGAGAACGCCGTCTTTGGGGAACCAGAGAACCCGCCGTTTCTTCCCAGTTTTTGATGGAACTTCCTGGGGAACTAATTAATAGCAATATCAATGCAGCTAGCACCTATCGTCGTCGTCGCCCCAAAGCCGAAAAAACCTCTCAGGCGATCGATATCGATTGGAATGTAGGCGATCGCGTTTTACACCATGAGTTTGGTGCGGGGGAAGTAACTCACATTTTAGGTAGCGGAAAAAAAGCCACCCTAGCAGTAAAATTTTTAGCTATGGGGGTAACTAAGATTATTCCCAAAGTCGCACCAATGGAAAAAGTCGAATAGTGCGATCACTTATGAAGCGATCGCCAAACAAAACAGTTATGGGGACGTTTGAACCAATTCTCCAAACAAGTCTGATTTCTATTTGTTAATTTAAGAGAGTTAATTGCTAGCAATTAGCTCTTGCTGCTTCTGGAAATTTGTTGCTGCTAAATTATCCATCAAGAATCGCCAAGCAGAATCTTTATCTAGAGGTTTAGCATATAAATATCCCTGAGCGAACTCACATCCCCAATCTTTTAATTGTTGAGCTTGTTCTACTGTTTCCACTCCTTCGGCAACTACGTTAAAACCTAAATTATGGGCTAGATCCAAGGTAGCTTTAACAATCGTACAGGCTTGGTTTTGTTCGTCCAGACGGCTGACGAAAGAACGATCTATTTTAAGAGTGTCTACGGGGAAACGATCCAAATAGCTGAGAGATGAATAACCAGTACCAAAGTCATCGATCGCCAGCTGAATTTTACGAGCTTTAAGCTGTTCGAAAACGCGATCGGCAATTTCAATGTTATTCATCAATAGCGTTTCAGTAATTTCTAGCTTGAGATGCTTAATATCGATACCAGTATTGATAATAATGCGATCTAGCTGTTCCATAAAGTCTTCTTGTTCGAATTGCTTGCCAGAAATGTTAACGCTAACTGTAAAGTCTTTTTGTCGATCGCTCAGTCGATCTTGCCATAAGCGAATTTGTTTGCAAGCCTCTTCCAAGATCCACATTCCCAAGGGAAGAATCAGATTAGTTTGTTCGGCTACGGGAATAAATTTTCCTGGCGAAATAAAACCCTTGAGAGGGTGTATCCATCGAGCCAAGGTTTCAAATCCAGTAATTTCTCCCGTTTCAAAGGAAATAATTGGCTGGTAGTTGAGATAAAATTCTTGACGTTTCAAACCAATACGCAGATCGGTTTCCAATTCTAAGGTTTCTAGCGCATTATTTTGAATGGTGGTATCAAAAACGCTGTAATAATTGCTGCTAGAATTTTTTGCCTTCTGAATTGCTAAGTCTGCATCCCTAAACATCTCTTCGGGTTTGCGGTAGTTAGCATTTCCCAGGGCGATTCCCATATTAACAGTAATAAAAATTTCTCTCTGCTCGATTGAGAATGCTGGACTTAAAATTTGATGAATATTTTGGCTTTTGAGAATCGCCTGATTTACATCATTAAGCTGTTTCAAAACAATAGCAAATTTATCTTCACCAAAATGGGTCACATAAACATTGTTATCTAGATCTGCAATCTTTGATTTTAATCTAGCGCTGATTAATTTTAATAATCGATCTCCTGCTTGACGCCCAAGAGAATCATTGATGATCTTAAAACGATTACAGTCTAAAATGATTATTGCTATTTTCTCCCTAGCCAACTCGGAACCAGAAGCAAAGATATTGTTAAGCTTTTCTGTTAACCATAGTCTATTGGGTAGTCCTGTCAAAGAATTATTCCAAGCTAAATATTCCAGTTTATTTTGGATTTGCTTTCTTTCTTGAATTTCATTGCGTAGTTGTTGAGTTCTTTCGACAACTCTTTCTTCTAATTCACTATTTAATTGCCGTATTTCTTGCTCTGCGTTAATACGATTTGCTATTTCAATTTCTAAGAGCTGATTTTTTTGAATTAGCTGCTTTTTTAGGTTCTGTAGATTTAACTGATTGCTGACTCTAGAAAGCACTTCTGGTATTTGAAAAGGTTTGCTAATATAATCAACCGCTCCTAATTCAAATGCTCTTACCTTATCAAAAATTTCGTCAATTGCGCTAACAAAAATAATGGGAATATCTCTGGTATAGTCGGACCCTTTAAGCTTTTTACAGATCTCAAAACCGTCCATTTCTGGCATATTGATATCTAATAAAATTAAATCTGGAAGTTTTGCTTTAATAGTCAATAATGCCATCGAACCATTAACAGCACAACGAACTTTATATCCCTCTTGAATTAAAGTCTTGGATAACAAACGTAAGTTATCGGGAGTGTCATCAACAATTAAAATATTATTAATTGTCGAAGCTATTTTTTGAGGAGCTAGAAGCGCGTTTTCCATATTCTATAAAGTTATAGTTTTAGATACCTAGAAATTAGATATATGTGATTTTTTTCAATATGTTCTTATTGATAACACTGGCATATCTACTGGAGGTGTGATCTATCGCAATATTTTTTTTGTTTTGCTCCAGATAATGCGACTAAAATGATATATTTGTTAAATAATTCAGCTTGAAAAACAACTAGCAAAAACCAGAGTTTAACTTGTACCCCATAGCTATGAGAAACGCTATATATTGATAAGCAAATAAATTAAGAGAACTTAAGGTTAATATGCCATCTATCGCTCAACGCCATTTCTATCAAAGAGGAGAAATAAAAATTTCTTATCTAGAATGGAATTGTCCCGAGCGATCGCCTGGAACTAATTTAGAACCTTTGCTTTTACTCCACGGTTTAGCTGATAGTGCCACGGTTTGGTCTAGTTTGGGAGATTATCTATGTGATAAATATCATATCGTTGCACCAGATTTACGAGGACACGGAGAAAGTAGTAAACCCGATGGCGAGTCTGAAGATGGCTATAGTTCGAGTGAAATAATTGCCGATCTAGAAGCATTAATAGATCATTTAGGATGGAAAAAATCCCATATTTTAGGTCATTCATGGGGAGGAAAGGTCGCAGCTATCTGGGCGACTCAAAAGCCAGAACGTTTTTCTAGCCTGATTTTGGTCGATCCTTTCTACATCGGTAAATTTCCTAGCTGGATAAGTATTACCTTTCCTTTTTTATATCGCGTATTGCCTTTTCTTCAGGGTATGGGTCCTTTTGCCAACCAAGAAGCAGCAGAAGAAGTTGCCCAAAGCCTCAAACAATATCGACAATGGACTCCACTACAACAGCAGGTGTTTCGTGCCAGCATCGAATCAAAAGCAGATGGAACGTGGGGTAGCAAATTCACGATTCCCGCACGCAACCAAATATTTACCGACGTTATGCAGCAGGATGGTTTGACCAAAGCTTTACCAATGCCCAGTCTTTTTATTCAACCTACAAAAGGACTCAATCGTACTCAATGGCAACTAAAACCCTATCGTCGTTATCTATCCGATTTAGAAGTGAAACAAGTTTCGGGTAATCATTGGGCTTTTCTAGTCAATCCGAATGAATTTAATCGGGAAGTAGCCAAATTTCTAGATCGTCAATTGAGAGAATAAGCAGCGGTAAGAATTTCCATTAGTAAAACAATTGAATTGATTATGAATAACATTGCGATCGCCAAAATAGCATTTAACTATTTCAGTCAAGGATTGGCATCGGGAGAATGGGCGGATTTTATAGCGATGTTAACCGAGGATTTTAACTTTTCTTTTCCCGTCGCTCCTTTTCAGGGAAATAATATTGGCAAAGATAAAGCAAAAAAGTTCTTTAATTATGTTTCGCAGCAGGTATTTGCTACTGGACTAAATTTGACTGTAGAAAGAATTACCAGCAATGAGAATACAGTGGTGTTTGAAGTCAGATCTCAAGGACTAATGTTTGGCAAGCCATATAACAATCAAGCAGCGATTTCTTTTGATGTTAAAGGCGATCGCATTTGTGGCTATCGAGAATATTTGAGTGTCATTTACCAACCTGATGTGCAGAACAACTAAATAACCGATCTCAATCGTCAACTGTTCGTTAAATAATACTTGAGTTTTTGCTTGATTCCTCTTTGGGCAGCCATACAATACTAGTAATCGAGATGCAAGCTGTTAAAAAATCAGAGAAAAGTGACGAGCATGAACGAACAGTGCATGATTCCCGTAATCAAAACGATTGAGGATTATCAAGCCTATCGTATTAGCCCCAATGATACGAATCGTCTGGCGATCGTTTTCGATCCTGATAGCGCCAATGATTCTCTGACTGTTTGTGTGGAAATTTTTGAAGTAGGTAGCGAAACTCCTCCCCATCGCCATAATTTTGCTGTAGAAATGTTTTTTATTCTTAAGGGTGAAGGGTTGGCAGTTTGCGACGGGAAAGAAACAGCTTTACAGACTGGCGATAGTGTATTGATGCCCAAAAGAGGAACTCACTATCTTAAGAATACAGGCAATGAAAGACTATATGCTCTCTGCATGATGGTGCCAAACGAAGACTTCTCGGAATTAATTCGCAATGGCATACCCGCACCTTTAGACGAACAAGATTTAAAAGTATTGTCGCGAATTAATTAAATGTTATTTCTAGAATTATGACTAAAACCGTCCAACCAGAGAATGTTTCTTTGACTGCTTATAAATTTCGCTTGCGAGACTTTTTGCTAGGGGCACAGATGCTGTTTGTGGCATTTGGCGCGTTAGTATTAGTACCGATTTTGGCAGGACTTAATCCTAACGTTGCTCTGTTTACTTCGGGATTGGGAACTTTATGTTTTCAGATAGTTACAGGGGGCAAAGTTCCCGTATATTTGGCATCTTCTTTTGCCTTTATTGCACCTATAACTTTGGGTATTGAGAAGTATGGCTTATCGGGAACCCTGTCGGGACTTGGGGCGGCAGGAGTTGTATATTTAATTTTAAGCCTGATTGTATTTTGGGGAGGTTCGAGAATTATCGACCGAGTTTTACCCGCAATCGTCACGGGTTCTGTAATTATGGTCATAGGTTTGGGCTTGGCTCCTACGGCCGTAGAGATGGCAACTGGAGCAGGAGATAACTATAGTGCAGCGATCGCTACCTTTGTGGCGATAGTATCTCTATTAGCTACAATTTTGACGGCAATTGTGGCAACGGGTTTTTGGCGCTTGATTCCTATTCTCGTGGGGATAGTTGCAGGATATGGCATCTCTTTGCCTTTGGGATTGGTGGATTTTAGCCCCGTAGTCCAAGCCCCATGGCTGGCTATTCCTAGCTTTACCGTACCCAGTTTTAGTTTACCAGCCATCCTATTTATTGTCCCTGTAGCGATCGCTCCTGCGATCGAACATATTGGCGATGTATTAGCAATTGGTTCGGTAACGGGAAATGACTACGTAAGAGATCCTGGAATACATCGCACGCTTTTGGGGGATGGTATTGCCACAACTTTAGCCGCATTTTTAGGGGGTCCTCCCAACACTACATATTCTGAGGTTACGGGAGCTGTAGCCCTTACAAAAAGTTTCAATCCTGGAATTATGACCTGGGCAGCGATCGCCGCGATTTTTCTTTCATTTGTCGGTAAACTGGGGGCTATCTTACAGACTATCCCCGTTCCCGTTATGGGAGGAATTTTAATCGTCTTATTTGGCACTGTGGTTATTATTGGGATGGATACCATAATGCGATCGGGAGAAAATTTATTGCAACCTCGTAATATTGCGATCGCAGGTGCGATTTTGATGTTGGGTATTGGAGGGGCAAGTTTTAAGTCAGGAGCCTTTGCTCTTGAAGGTATTGGACTATCTAGCATCGTTGGTGTATTGCTAAATTTACTATTACCCCAGGGCAAAAACTCTTAGCTCTGTACCTATTGAAAATATCTTGTAAAAAATCTTTCCTCTGCTTGACAACAGTGGAACTTAACTTGGCATCAAAAGACACCCTGTGGTTATCTATATGTAAAAACTTTTAAACTTTTAGTTTTTGATTTTCTCGTAAAAGGGAAAATAAATTATGTAGATTGTTATATTCGATTTTTGTTTACAGATCGAGATTACTTTTTACTCCAAAAACTAAGATAAAAAATAGAAGAGGTGTTGGCAAAATGGAAAGCGATCGCTATTATCAACCCGATAATAATTCTCAGTCTAGATCGTTGGCAAATGACAGAGATATAGTGTTGTCGGCAGATTCAAGAAAAAGCAACCGAACTTCTGAGACTACTATTCTATTTGCTTTGGGGTTTATTGGTGCTTTGCTATTTATAAGCGGTATGCAGCTATATCGTTGTGTAAATCTAAAACCAGCTGCGGTCAAAATTATAGAATCAGATCGAGCATTACTGTCTGAGAACAAAGCTACAAATACTCAAGATTTCCAATAAAGAAAGTATTTAGAAGAACTCAACACGGCAAAGAAAAGCAACATCTGCTGAATTTAGAGGCGTTGCTCATTCTGGCTATCTCAACAAGGGAAGAACGTGAAATCGATGAGCGATCCCCAAAACGACTCATCAGGAAAGCGAGCCCTAAATAATCACTTTAAGAGTAATCCTCAGCTAATATCAGTTTGTGCTTTTGAGACTCATCCTACAAAAGCGATCGCTCCACCTTCAGCAACTCCCGATTTACAGCTTGGTTTTGTAAATTTATATGACGACTCATAATACAGAAAGGGCGACGATACAGTTCTATATGGTTTGTGCTAGCTGAGTTTTGCTGGAGGATTGTGGCTACCTCTAATTCCCTCTGCGATCGGATTACTCATAACGATAATTGTTTTGGTCGGTCTAATAAACTGGAAAAAGCCTTAAAAGACCAGTAGCGCTTCACTTAAGTAGCAATTAACAATCAACTATCAACTATCAACTATCAACTATCAACAATTAGCCATATCTATCATTAGTACATCAAAAAACTTACCCCCAATCTTTATCGCCAAATGACTCAACCAAAAGTCTTGAAGTTGGTATAATCAGCTTTTAACCAAATCGCAAACAAGTAGCTAAAATGGCAGACTGGCAGGTAGTTAATGGTGGAATAACTGCACCCAAAGGATTTATCGCAGCAGGGATATCTGCAGGACTAAAATCTACAGGAGCAAAAGATCTGGCTTTGATTTTATCCCAAAGTGATGCGATCGCAGCGGGAGTATTTACTACCTCGCAGGTGCGTGCTGCTTGTATTGACTACTGCCGTCAATGTTTGCAAAAAAAAGCTAGTGCCAGAGCCATTCTCTGCAATGCGGGACAGGCTAATGCAGCCACAGGAGAACCTGGTTGGGAAGATGCGATCGAATCTGCCAAGCTAGTAGCACAAGAGCTAAATATTCCTTCGGATGCTGTCTTACTGGCTTCGACAGGAGTAATCGGACAGAGAATTAAGATGGAACAGTTGCGTGAAGGGGTAATTCCTCTAGTTAGAGCCGCAACGGAAAATGGTGGTGGAGATGCCGCCGAAGCAATTACCACCACAGACTTAGTACCCAAAGAAATAGCTTTAGAAACAACCATAGAAGGTCGTCCTGTTAGAATCGGTGGCATTGCCAAAGGTTCGGGGATGATTGCCCCTAACATGGCAACCATGCTGGGATTTGTCACCTGTGATGCTGCCGTATCAACTAGCCTATGGCATGAAATGTTAAAAAGAGCGGTAGATAAGAGCTTTAATCAAATTACAGTTGACGGCGATACCAGTACTAACGACTGCGTTTTAGCCCTAGCCAATGGACAGTCTCGTACTACGGCTATTACGGAAAACAGCCAGAACGCTCAAAAATTAGAAGCAATGCTGGTAGAAGTATGTCAATATCTCGCCAAGGCGATCGCTCGCGATGGAGAAGGGGCGACTTGTCTGATTGAGGTTCGAGTGTCTGGCGCACAAAACGACGAGGCAGCGTCTAAAGTAGCCAAAACTATCGCTGGCTCTTCTCTGGTTAAGTCTGCCGTTTTTGGCAGAGACCCCAACTGGGGTAGAATTGCTGCTGCTGCTGGTAGAGCAGGAGTTAAGTTTCACCAGGATGAATTAAACATTCAGCTGGGAGACATAGTCTTGATGAAAAACGGTCAGCCTCAAAACTTTGATCGCAATGCCGCCAGTAGCTACCTAAAACAGGCAGCAGCAGGAGAATATCTAAAATCCGATACAGTTTTGATTTCTGTCGGTATTGGAGTGGGTTCGGGTCAAAGTATTGCCTGGGGATGCGATCTTACTTATAAGTATGTTGAAATCAATGCCGAATACACTACTTGAACATTAAACATTAAACATTGAACAGCTAACTCCTAACTCCTACCCCTGTTAAGGTGAGCGTTTGTACTGCTTTTGCTGCTGAAGAAGACGAGCAGTAGAGCGATGAGGATGTTTGGGGTCATAAGTAGGTTTTGGTTTTGATTTTTTCTTTTGTCTGGGAGAAGAACAAAACCGTTTGAGATTTACCCAACTTGCCCATTGCTTTAAAGCTTGAGCAAATTCTCGAATACTCATTTGAGTGATAGGCAACCACATTGGAGTAGGTAAAGCGCTCGGCAATCCAAACTTGCTGAGCCTGAACCGTCTCTAGAATTTCAGGTAGCATCGTTCTTTCTTGAGCATGACCGTCTGACCCGTGAAAAATATTTGTGACCAACATCAATTAACCATTACTGTGATAGAAAGGCGCATAGTTCGCCGCATCTAGTTGCTTCGACAAATTGAGAGAAAATAGCATTAATCATGGAACGATTTCTCCAGTTACCAAGTTTCTTTTAGAATGCCATCGATCGCAAGTGCCTTTCACTAGTACAATTGCTCAGCTTAACAGGGGTAGTTTAAAGAAGTTATCCGAGCCTGGAGTTAGTCCCGCTTCTGGATATTCCTCCCGAACCAATAAGGGCAATTTTTCCTGTGATTTTAGTTTGCTCTTTGGCTAATAACTGCCATGCAGGAAGGCGATCGTAAATTAAGTCTGGGGCGAGGGAAAAATCTTGGATCGGACGCAGCCATTGCTGCCCTAAATACTGGGTTATGGTGGTTAATCGCGATAATTTTGTATCTTGAATAAATTCATAGTCTGGGCTGTCATTGATGTAGTTATAAACCGAACTGCGCAAGTTAAATTGATTGTCGATATTGGGTTGAGGTGCGTTGGGTTGGGTTCGGATTTGTTCTACCGTGGTTAGTAGATAGGCAAAGGGACAGGCAGAATTGCAGCTAGATGATTCTGGTAATAAACTCATGTAGCTGGGTAGACTATCGGTATAACCTTGCAGTGTCCAGTTAGGATCCCCAATTTGGGTTTCCTGGGCAACTCCGACTTCTACGCCGTTGGTTTGCTTGTATGCGCCAAAGATAAACCAGGTTTGTTTTTGTGCTACGGCATCGCGGATCGACTTAGCCAAAGTCTCATCGTTGGCTGTCTGAGGGCGATCGAATAAATAGTCAATGCCGATAATCTCCACATCTGCAGCTACTAATGGATCGATTAGACTAGCTAAATAGCGGCGATCCATGGGTACTGGGCGATCTATTCCCGCTTTGGTTAAAGACTGTTCGTCGATATGCACTAAAGTAATTGGTGGTTTATTAGTCGGTAGTTGCCCCGTGACATCCCGATAGACTGATTGAACCAGAGTTCGTTTGTCGAGCAGAAAATTTTGTACTGGAGGCATAATACTCAACAAACATAAGGCACTAGCCGCGATCGCTTCATAACGACTTGGCAACCATTTTTTAAGCTGCTGCTGCCATCCCCAGGGTTGAATGCGATAGAGTTGAGCATCAGGATGACAAAATAGTGAAGGAATTAAATAAGCCGAAGGATAGGTCAGATTCTGCTGTTTTAGATGTTCTTCCGCCTGGGTTAATGCGTGGCGAACGTCTTGATAGTCAGCTAAAGCTTGCAAAAACTTAAGCAAAAAAACCTGGGCTACCTGATTGTGTATGGGTTCGCGCATCACTGCCACCTGACTTAAGCCCAGATCGATTAAGGAGTTGGCAATACTCAAACCGCTACAGGAATTAAATAAAGCAAACTGCAAGCCATTTGACTGGGCGGTTTTTAAGTCTGAGGCGATTTCGCTAACGGATAGGGCAATGTTAGGCGCGATCGCTAGTTCTCCTCCCGTGATGTTGGTTTCGTTACTGTGCCCCGCAAAAAACAATACGTCCCAACCCCGATCGTCGATTAAAGCCTGTTTGATTTGCTGCTTAATTTGTGCTGCGGGCTGGTTTATTTGCCAGGTAACAAACTCAATATCTGCTACCTGCTTCAGAGTATCGATTGTAGTGCGATCGCCTACTAGATCTAATCCCGTATCGTCTCCCAAAATTGCCAAGATTCTCGGTTTGTGGGGTTTATGAGAATTTCTAGCCTGAGAATTGGTAATATTATTCGGGCTGCGAGCGATCGCTACTTTGCCGCCAAATTCCGCCCCCAATTCCCAGCTTTCCCAAGGCAGCCGTTCTAATTCTCCCTGACAAGTAAGAAAAAGGCTGGTAAGGATTTTGCTTTTGCTGCCTTCACCAGCAATTTTTGCCCTAATTTCGTATAGTGCTTCCTGTCTCAGCCAACGATAAAACTCCTCTAAAAAATTAGCTTCAGCCTGAACTAACTGACGATGCCTATCTTGGGGCAAACTAATCTTACCTTCGTTTTTGGGCTTGCGAACCCTTGCTCTAAGGGCAGTTTTATAAAAGCCTAAATAAGCTTTGTGCCAGACTTGATATAGCTGAGAAATAGCATCTGGATAAGCTACCATGGCAGACATTTGCTGCCCCTTGCCCCAAATTAATTTGAACAAACAGGTACGTTCTATTTGTAGGATTTCGAGTTGAAATTTCACGATCGATAACTACAGATTAAATTAATTAAAAGCAAAGTCAGGAAAGATAAAGCGATCGCCATTTGCCAAAACGACGCTGACGGTGAACTGTTCGCTTAGATCGCCAATTATCTGAGTGTAAATGTAAGAATCCTCTGTATCTTCAAGAACGATTTTTTCATCTAATAATTCATCGCCTTCTTTTAACTCCAGCTTCAAACCCTGGGGTAAATAGCTATTTACCTGCGCGCCCAAAACAGTCAGCAAACTCCATTCGGCAACACCATCAGTTTCTTCCTGCCAAATGATGGCAAACAATCTCAGTCTGTAGTTACCTAAATCAAAGTCTTGGCAAGCACCATGGGCATCTGCGGGGATTTCTTCGCCACTTTCTCTCAATTGACTGACGATAGCCACAATTTCTCTGGCAGGATCTTGGCGATCGACTGCTTCTAAATCTCTTAAGCCACTGGGAGCGAGTTCTAGAGAGGGAAACAGCGTCCAGGATAGGTTTTGGGCAAGTCCATCTAGTTCGTCAGACAACCAAGATCTGACGTTGATTGCTGTTTGGGTAACTTCGGCAATAGTATTATTTAGGCGATCGCCCAATGCAGCCAAACTATCTCTAACGGAAGGTTGAGTCGTTTGCAGTTCGTACAGCCAGTTAAGCAAATCGGGGTTGCTCAATATAGGTGCAGCTTGTGACCATGTTAATACTTCGGATAAAGCTTGTCCCGATCGCAGTTGAGGGATGAAAGACTCGATCTGACTTTCAATATTGTCTGCCGTGGGGGAAGGGGTGGGTAAAGCGATCGCGCTAGATTCCAAACAGCGTAAATATAGCAACACGTCGTCTACTTGGGGATTGAACCAAGCTAAAGGGATTTCATAAGCCCAGTCTGCATCGGGGCTGAGATTGGCGGCTTGCTGCTGTCGAACTAAATCATCATAGCGGATAAAGCTGTCGATACTTGCCTCCCCCTGTTCTTCTATGACGTTAATCAAGATATAAAAATGGGCTACATTTTCTGCCAAATCGACGATCGCTCGATCTACGCTGATAAATTCATCAACCGCCACACCATTGGTTAGCAGACATATCTTATATTCGCCGACGGTTAGATTAAACACGCCATCAATGTAGCTAGCCATACTAGGCTGCATTACCGAACAGCGATCGCTATTTATGATCAAAGAATTGTCTCTCTCTTGTAACCAAGTCTCAAACCCAAACAAAGCTAAGGAATTGAGATAAGTTTGCCATTGTCGTTGCGGAT
The DNA here is from genome assembly GCA_039181635.1 of Cyanobacteria bacterium P01_G01_bin.19. GTDB lineage: Bacteria > Cyanobacteriota > Cyanobacteriia > Cyanobacteriales > Xenococcaceae > Waterburya. The sequence goes on from JBCDCO010000034.1 coordinate 13,768, forward strand.
CGATAATGCGATCGCTTAATGTTACCGCGTGATCAATTTGTTCTTCGGTTAACTCAATTCCCGTTTCGGAAAATGATTCAAAATTTTGCCACCCCGCACATGGATGCGATATTCCCTCAGCAAGCCTGCTAGCTTTTCTAACTGAGTTAAAGTCTGTTCGGCAGATAAAATTATCCCTTGAGGTTCGATCTCCTGGGCAATGCGTTCTAGCTGTTCTAACGTAGGATTTGTTGATGGAAAAATTGTTTTGCTAAACTAATTTCGGTAACTTTAAGTTTTCCCGAACTATCTAGATGAACTAAATTCCAATATTTAGATGCCGTTTTCATAGCCGATTGAGCGAAATGAGTTAGGAACGAGAATTAAACATAAAACTGAGTATAGCGTTTCTCGAACATTAAACATTAAGCATTGAACATTGAACATTAAGCATTGAACATTAGGCAATGAACAATCAACAATCAACGATTAACAACTAACAACCCACGACTCAACGAAAAACGCTAAATGTCTCCCAAGCCCCATCCCGCAAATCTTCCCCTACTAAACGCCTTAAAAAAATTGGCAAACAAACCTCATGCTGCTTTTTATGCTCCTGGACACAAGCAAGGCAAAGGAAGCGGGGCAGAAATATTAGAGTTATTGAGTCAAAACGTATTTAAGGCAGATTTACCCGAACTACCAGAATTAGACAACTTATTTGCGCCAGAAGGAGTCATCGAGACAGCGCAAAATTTAGCATCATCTACCTTTGGCGCGGATAAAACCTGGTTTTTGGTCAATGGTTCTACCTGCGGCATTATCGCGGCGATCTTGGCTGTATGTGGCGAAGGGGATAAGATAATTCTGCCCAGAAATATCCATCAATCGGCGATCGCAGGTTTAGTTTTATCTGGGGCAATACCGATATTTATCAATCCAGAATATGACTCTCAAGAGGAATTGGCTTATAACGTTACCGTCGATGCTGTAAAACAGGCTTTAACGGAACATCCCGACACTAAAGCGGTTATGATGCTGCACCCTACTTATCAGGGAATTTGCAGCGACTTAAAAGCGATCGCCGATCTCGCCCATCAATATAATATTCCGTTACTGGTAGACGAAGCCCATGGCGCGCATTTTGCCTTTCACCCCGATCTTCCTCCCTCGGCAATGAGTGTTGGGGCAGATTTAGCGGTACAGTCTACCCATAAGGTTTTAAGTGCCATGACTCAGGCTTCGATGCTGCATCTTCAGGGCGATCGCATTTGTCCGCAAAAAATCGCTAAAGCTTTGCAGCTAGTGGAATCTACTAGCCCTAGCTATCTTCTTTTAGCCTCGTTAGATGCCGCCAGACATCAGATGGCAACTCAGGGCAAAAAATTGATGGACAAAACTCTCCAGTTAACCATAGAAGCTAGAAATAAAATAGCCGAAATTCCCTATTTATCCATCCTCAAACCCCATTCCCAACCAGGCTGCAATTACCTAGATCCCACCAGATTGACTGTTAACGTCTCCCAACTCGGCATCACTGGTTTCGCAGCGGATAAAATCCTCCACGAACAACTAAACGTCACCTGCGAACTGCCACTACTTCAGCATCTCACTTTTATTATTTCCTTGGGCAATACCCCCGAAGACATCCACAATTTAGTTAGATCTCTGGGCAAACTATCCCAATTCCCCAATTCCCCAGTTTCCCAGTCCCCCAATCCCACAATCCCTCAATCACCCAATCCTCGAATCTCCCCCCGTCAGGCATACTTTGCATCTACCGAAACAGTTACTTTAAAAGAATCTTGCGATCGCCTTTGTGGCGAACTAATCTGTCCCTACCCCCCAGGAATTCCTGTATTGATGCCTGGAGAAATAATTACGCACAAAGCGATCGCATACTTGCAACAGATCGTCGTAGCAGGAGGAACTATTACAGGGTGTAAAGATCCTGCACTCCAAACCATACAAGTGATAAATGATAAATGATACACGATCAATATTAAATGTTATGCTTTGGCCCTATAGAACCCCTGGTATTCCCGATAAACTGTTTGAACGCTTGCCAGGTATCCCTTTGAGCAAAAGAGAAGTGCGAATCCTGATCGTCTCTTCCTTGCGGATGAAACCAGATTCGGTACTGTGGGATATCGGTGCGGGAACGGGAACAATCCCTGTTGAGATAGGTTTACTGTGTCCCCAAGGGCAAATAATTGCTGTAGAAAGAGACGATGAAGTCGCAGGATTGATCGAACGCAATTGCGATCGCTTTGGAGTCGGTAATGTCAAAGTAATCCAAGGTAGCGCGCCAGAATGTCTCAAAGATATTCAACCCCAGCCAGATTTGGTCTGTCTTGAGGGCGGTAAACCAATCGAAAATATTCTCAAACAAACCTGGAAATATCTCAAACCAGAAGGACGTATAGTTGCTACCGTCAGTAACCTGGAAAATTTATATATTATTTCTAAAGGTTTATCAGACCTCCAGGCACGGAATATAGAGGTAGTTCAATCAGCAGTAAATCGTCTGGAAACTAGAGGTATTCATCAGACGTTTGCAGCGGTTAATCCGATGTTTATTTTAAGTGGCGAAAAACTATGAGTGTTTGTAAAATCGAACTTTCTGGTTGCTTCTTGTAAACAAATATTAGGACTTGAGCCAGTAATTTGCTAACCTTTCATAAGGTTGTCTTAAACTCAACTCTCACCCTAGATTAGCGTTTGTAACAATAACGCATTATGCTCTTGTCTCGTATCTTTAGTGCAGTAATCGCGATCGCCTTAGCCATAGGAATGATTATTCTTGGTGGATGGTATTTTACCTTAGGTATTGGTATTTTAATTGTTTTGGCACAGTTAGAATATTTTCGCTTGGTTAGAGCAAAGGGCGTTGAGCCAGCAGCCAAAACTACATTAATTGTCTCGCAACTATTACTGATTAGCTCTACCCTCGCCCCTAACGTAACCGATGCCATGTTTTGCCTGGGGGGAACAATTATTTGTTTTTATCTTTTGTTTCAGCCCAAGATGGCGACTATTGCCGATATTGCTAGCTCCATTCTTGGCTTGTTTTATACTGGTTACTTACCTACATATTGGGTACGTTTGAGAGTTAGCTTACCCAACGCCAACAATGCCAGTAATCTTCCTCTCGATGGATATTGGCCAGACTCTTGGTTAAATCCCAGTCAGTTTCCCCCTGCATTGACCCTAACTTTTTTAGTCATGGCTTGTATTTGGGCAGCAGATATTGGTGCATATACCATGGGCAAAAGCTTTGGGCGTACTCGCCTTTCAGATATCAGCCCTAAAAAAACTGTAGAAGGTGCAGTCTTTGGCGTAGCAGGTAGCTTGATAGTGGCAGAACTTGGCGCGTGGTATTTTCATTTTCCAGCCTGGCAGATTAGCGGCGTGATGCTAGGCACTCTGATTGGCATTACTAGCTTGCTAGGAGATCTTACCGAGTCGATGATGAAGCGAGATGCTGGGGTAAAAGATTCGGGACAGCTAATACCAGGACATGGCGGCATTTTAGATCGTACCGACAGCTATGTTTTTACTGCTCCTTTGGTCTATTATTTCTTTACTTTATTACTACCTTTACTGTCAGCATAATTGGATTGGTTGTAAATAGCAAAGTATAGACTGATATAAACACTAAAATTGCTCTGTGCTTAAGGCTTAGAGCTTATAGCTTTTTTGATAAATCAAATCATTAAGTTCTTGAATATAGAGACAAATGTAATTTAGATTACAGTAATCTCTATTACAAATATTAAGAGCGATCGCGATATTTATCTTCAGTAAAAATACGAACGCACACCAAAGATAGTAATTAAAATCAGTATTTTTATGTGTTACTTTTAGATCGGCTTGAATTGAATAGCCATAAAAGGTAATTGATTTCAGAATAATTACAAAAAGAGAGTCTGGTTGATCGGTAAATACTTAATTGTTTTCCGCATCAAACAATAAGACACAAGTAAAAACCGACAATAGACGAAAGTAAATAGTTAGGCTATTTCCCCGATGTCTTTTCAAGAATGGAAGAATACTCTGTTAAATGAATAACTAGTAATCTAAAACACTATTTCTAAGTAATTTAAATCACTTTTATTGTCAATAAAATTCTATCGATCTTGCTTGATTACAGCATCGTCTTTGCTTTTGGCTTTATTCCCTACTTGTTTGTATTCAATATCTAAAAATCTATCTCTAAAACTCTATGCAAACTAACCAATCAATTGTCTTTATCGATTCTCAAGTTGCTGACTATCAATTTCTAGCCAATGGGATCTTATCGGGTAAAAAAGTAGTCATTTTACAAAGCGATCGCGATGGTGTCGAACAGATTACCGAAGTTCTCAGTCAAAAACCCTACTCCACAGTTCATATAGTCTCTCATGGCGCGCCTGGCTGCTTATATCTCGGCAATACCCAGCTTAGTTTAGATACGCTATCTCAATATCAATCCCAACTAAAAACCTGGTTCTCCCTTCCCCCCTTATTAAGGGGGGGTAGGGGGGATCTACTCATTTACGGTTGCAACGTTGCTGCGGGGGATGCTGGGGCAGAATTTATCGACAAGCTACATCAAATTACTGATGCAAATGTAGCAGCTTCCACTACCATAATTGGTAATTCAGACTTAGGTGGCAATTGGCATCTAGATTATCAAACAAGTAATACATCCTCATTCGATCTGGCATTTACTTCAGAAGTGCAAAAAAACTATGCAGGAGTTCTAGAAGAAGATGAAAATACTCTTGCCCCAGATTTAGCAGAAGAAGTAGTCGAAGACATTGCCACAATCTCTACAGATTTAGATGATTATGCTCCTGGCAGCACTGCCACAATTACAGGAGAAAACTTTGAACCTGGCGAAACTGTAGAGCTACAGATTTTACACACCGACGGCACCCCCAACACTGGTGGCGGACACGAGCCTTGGCAAGTTACCGATGGCGGTAATGGCGATTTAGACGGGTTAGCTAACGGTACAATTATCACGACTTGGTTTGTTAACCCCGATGATTCTGGCGGTTCGGCTTTTGAATTAACTGCTGCTGGCTTATCTTCTGGCAAAACGGCAAATCATTACTTCACCGACTCCGATCCTGCGGTACAATTCTTCTACGTTCCTACCAAAGAAGCCGATCTTCTTACTGGAATAAAAGCGATCGCAACAGATGGAACAAATAATTTTAATTCTGCTACAGAAATTGATAGCATAATTTCACTTACGATTTCCACTGACAATACTGTAGTCTACTACGACCATTGGGAAGATGGTTTTGAGTCGAATCTCAATAGCCCTATCCAAACTTCAACCCAGATTTGGGGCGACAATAATCCCGATAACGGTATAGCCCCAGGTTTTACTACTGATGTTCTAAATGCAGGAGACTTCATTGTTTTAGACAATGACGGCAACAGTGTCGCTGCCGATACTCAAACCGTAGTTGACTATGATGGGCAAGATAAGATTGGTGCCTCCAAAGCAATTGTCTTAACTCGTGCTGCTTTTCCTGACGATCCTGATGGAACTCTAATTGGTGGTGCGGTAGAAGTTTATGACACTACCAAATGGGGTCTTGAATATCAAATACCCATTGGTCAAGATCTTGCTACAGGGACAGATCCAACCGACAATTTTGACTATACTTCTCTCTCCGTTACCGCTTCTACCGATGGTACTACTTTAACTCTCAATGGCAGTCAGGTAGATATTGATGGCGATCTCGATGTCGATGCCAATGATGTTTTAGATGAAGGAGATACCTATTTCTTTAATGGTGGCATCAACACGGGCGATATTGTAGAAGGTTCTAATCCCATCCAGGCTCAACTGCTAACGGGTAATGTTGGCTCAACTTACGCCTCTCGCTCCTATACTCTTCTACCCACAAACGAATGGAGCAACAGCTACTATACTCCCGTCGGTACAGTAGGAACAACAGGAGCAACTACTGATGTTTTTCTTTACAACCCTACTAATACTGCTGGGGGAGCGATCGACATCACGGTTACAACTCAAGAAGGAACAACAACAGTTAATGTCCCAGAGGGAGAAACAGTTCGTCATAGCCTAACAACTGATTCTGGAGCGCACTTTGAAACTACTGACAATACCGAAAGCGGTAAATTTTTCGCTGTTTCCGCTTTTGATAGCGAAAACTCTACTAATGATTGGGGTTTTAGTCTGGTTCCCGAAAGTAATTTAACTCCAGTAGTTCAACTAGCTTGGGCTCCTGGTAATGGAAATAAAGACCAAAACGCCAGTCCCATTTGGGTTATGGCAACTACTCCTACCACGATTTACATTGACTATGATGGCGACGAAGTTGCCCCCAATACCGATATCAATGGCGGTCAATATGACGAGGCTCGTACTCTTTCTGCGTTAGAAGTTACTCAAATCGTCGATACGAAGAATAATGATTTCGATCAAACAGGAATCAGAATCTACACCATTGATGGCAAAAACTTGGTAGGAGCCTGGGGACAAGATCCTTCGGCAGCAACAGCAGGAACTTCTTTGGATTTAGGTACGACAATCTTACCCTTGCCTATTGCCACCTCTTGGAAAACATCAGAATTAGTTTCAGGAAATAACGCCAATGGCAACCCTGGTGATGCCAACAGCGACGGTAATGTCGATCCTGGAGATACGATTGAATACACTATCAATATTCAAAATGATGGTGTAGTTGTCCTTGGTAATGTCAACGTCAGCGATATAGTTCCTGAAGGCACAGCTTATGTACCTGGCAGCTTGGAAGTAGATGGAGTGTCGATTGGTGACGATAACACTGGCACAACTTTTCCTCTTGATGATGATGGTCTGGATAATGGTATTGATAGTGGTAAAAATATCGGTAACATCGATACTGGTGGCTCGGCTGCAGTCAGTTTTCAGGTAACTATTAACGATCCCTATGATGGTGCTTTAGAGGGTGTAACTAACTCGGCTAACGTTGATTCTGATACCGATAGCTTTACCGTAGCTGTTAATCAACCCATTGACTTTACCGATGTAATTCAAACAAAAACTCTTTATTTATCGAACAATTCAGGTAATAATTTAGACCGCATAAACAGCACAACTGCAACCACAGATTCTAAATTGAGCTTTTCCGCAGCTACTGTCTTTGATGAGTTAGTAGGTGTTGATTTTGAAAATACAACTGATGATAGTGTTTCTCCAACTAATTGGACTGTTGTTTCGTCTGGTTCTACCACAACTCCTACTACGTTAACCAATCTAAATGATGAAACAGGAGCAAATAGTGGTTATGGCTTACAGATAGAGTATGGAGGAAGCAGTGCTTCTGTGTCCCCTGGAACAACTACCATTTCTACTGTTCCTTCTCATTCTCCATCTTTAACAGGGGTTGATGATTATATTTATTCCCTAAACGATGGTAGTTTCACAGAAAAAATTACTGCTACTTGGACAGGATTGTCTGCCAATACAGCTTATGACGTATACGTTTTTGGTTCTCAATCTTTGGTATCAGATCCCAACTTTCTTACTCAAAGCGTTAGTATTACTGGCGATACCACAGTTAACTTTGATCAAAGTAACATTGATGCTAACACCTTGTTCATTAATAATCGTACAGCAATCAATACTGATTCTCTTGAAGATTATGCCGTAGAGGTTGTTTCTGATTCTTCTGGTGAAATTGCGATTGAAATTGAAGGTACTAACTTTAATTTTGCTGCTCTTTCTGGTTTAGCAATCGATCCTGTTGAACCAATAGTTCTTACTTCCGATAATGAAACCTTCAGTCAGTCCATATCGATGCAGTCTGACTTTGGTATGCCATCTGGTCAGCCTGTGGAGGTTACAGCCTATGTTGATATTACCAGCGACGCAATTGATGTTGCCAATCCTGCCAATAACAAGATTGCTGCCAATCTAACCTATGGTACTGCTTCTGAAAATATTATTAGTTTTGATACTCCCTCGTCTGTTTCACTGGAAAGTGACAGTATCTATAGAGTTACTTGGAACGGCACTTTAAGTAATAATGCAGGTATTTCTGCTGGCGAAAGTATCAGTTTAGATATTACCAATAACGATCCTGATTTTGCTTTTGACCTCCGCTACGATGGCGCAGGAACTTACGCTTCTACAATAGATTTACCTACCATCAACGTCATTAATGTCAGTGACATTGGTATTTATGATGCTAATAACGGTGGCGGTAATTTAATTAATGCTGCATCCAATCAGGATACAGTTTATGTTCGAGTAGAAGTAGAAGATCCCTTTGGCGACTATGATATTACCTCCCTCAATCTTGATATCAAAGATGCTGGTGGTGCTAGTGTCTTGTCTGGTGGTGTTGCTACCTTAACTGGCGATACAGGAGATATCGATGCTGCTAATGTCAATGGCAAACGTATTTACGAGTATGAATGGACTCCTACAACTTCTATCAATCCAGGTAACTATACTGTCGAAGTACAAGCTAACGAAGGTCTAGAAGGCACTATCAACGATACTGCCAGTACGACTATTAGTCTTAATGATGGCTCTGTTCCTAATGTTGTCATTGGCGACTCTACAGTTACAGAAGGCACTGCATTAGTCTTTGATGTTCAGCTTTCTGGTGGCAATCCTCACACTACTGATATTGTTCTCGATCTCACTACTACCGATGGAACTGCTACAGAAGTTGCCGATTATGAAACTACCGTTTTTGAATATAGCATCGATGGTGGTGCAACTTGGATCTCGGCTGGTGGGTCAAACGGTACAGAAGTTACTATTCCAGTCGGCAATACAGGGATCAAGGTAAGAATTGATTCTACCAACGATGCTACTGATGAATCTGACGAAACCTTTATTTTGGGTGTGGGTAGTGTAGTTAGCGGTACTGTAGGCAATACAGCCGATACTGGTTTGGGGACAATTTTAGATAATGACAACCCTCCTGCTATTTCTATTGATGATGTTAATTTCACAGAAGGCGACAGCAATACCAAAGCCTATACTTTTACAGTCACTTTAGATAATCCCAGTACAGAGACTATTACCGTAGACTATGCCACTGCCGACGGGACAGCACAAGTTAATGAACCAGTAGATGGAAATGATTATACTGCTACCAATGGTACGCTAACTTTCGCTCCTGGAGAAACCAGTAAAACTATTACTGTAACAGTTAATGGCGATACCCCTGTCGAACCAGATGAAACCTTCAACGTCAATCTTTCTAATCCTACCAATGCTAGCATTAGCGATAGTCAAGGTGTCGGTACGATTCTCAACGATGATGGCGCACCTCTATTTTCAATCAACGATGTCACTATTGTTGAAGGAGATAGCGGAACTCAAACTTTAGAATTTACTGTTACTCGTACTGGAGATACTACTGTTGCAGCAACCGTAGATTATGCAACTGCTGATGATAGTGCGACTACTGGTAATAATGATTATGAAGCTAACAGTGGTACTCTTTCCTTTGCTGCGGGAGAAACTACTCAAACTATTTCCATAACTATTAACGGCGATCTTCCTCCAGAGTTGGATGAAAGTTTCTTTGTCAATCTATCTAATGCGATTAACGTTGACAATTCTACTGCTGGGGCAACCATTTTTGATAGTCAGGGGGTTGGTATTATTCAAAATGATGATGATAGCGGTACTATTAGCGGTAATGTCTCTGCGGATACGGACAATGATAATACTGCGGACAGTCCCTTGTCTGGGGTCACAATTGAATTACTCGATAGCGATGGTAACTCCATAGATAGTGATTCTGGTACTGCTGGAGTTCAACCCACTACAACAACAACAGACAGCAACGGTGATTATAGTTTCACTGGATTAGCATTAGGTAACTATCAAGTACAAGAAACCAATTTATCTGGTTATACCGATGTTAGTGAGGTAGATGGTAGCACTGATGGTGGAGATGATACCGATAGCGGAGATAATGGAGTTAGAGACAATATTCCTGTGGTTCTTGCTGCTGACGGAGAAGTTGATAGTGGAAATGATTTCGTAGACGAACAAGTAGGTAGCATTAGTGGAGAGGTATTGGCAGACACCAATAATGATGATGTTGGGGATAGTCCCTTATCAGGGGTTACTATTGAATTGTTGGATGGTAGTGGTGACTCAATCGATAGCGATCCTAATACTTCTGGTACACAATCTACTACTACCACTACTAACGCTAGTGGAGCTTATAGTTTTAGCGATCTCGCTCCTGATGATTACAAAGTTCGGCAAACAAACCTCAGTAACTACAGCGATGTAAAGGATCTTGATACCAATGCAGATGGTTCTGCAAATGGTGTTGGTGGCAATACCGACCAAAATTTGATTGATGTTAGTCTTTCTCCTGGCGAAGATTCTACTGGAAATGATTTTGTAGACGAACGAGGTGTAATTAGCGGTAATGTTAGCGTAGATACTAGCGATCCTGGTGACACCACAGGAGACGATCCCCTTGCCAATGTTACCGTTGAATTATTAGATAGTGGCAGTAATGTTGTTGCCACTACCGCTACCGACGCAAGTGGAAATTATAGCTTTACTGACCTTGAACCCGATACCTATACCGTCCGACAAACCGATCTTGCTGGTTATGACAGCGTTATTGATAATGATGACACTGACGATGATGGTGCTGGTAGCATCGATAATGATTCCAATAGCAATAATAACGATAATGAACTAACAGTAGATTTAACGGGAGGAGAAGCCGATACTGGTAATAACTTCGTAGATCGCGCTCAATCTGGGGTTATTAGCGGTCAAGTACTAGAAGACACTACTGGTAATGGATTAGGAGACACGGCTTTATCTGCTGTCACAGTTAAATTATTTGCTGATGATGGTATTACCGAACTAAATTCTACTACTACTGCTGCTGACGGTACTTATAGCTTTAGCGTCACCGTCTCTTCAGCAACCACTTATGTAATCAAGGAAGAAAATCCCAGTAACTACGACAGTGTTAGTGATACAGAAGGCTCAAATGACGACACCATTACTATTTCTATTGATGTTGGAGAGTCTTCCACTGGTAACGATTTTGTAGATGAAGCACAACCAGGAACTATTAGTGGTACGGTACAAGCAGATACTACTGGCAATGGTTTGGGAGATACCAATCTACTGAATGTAACTGTATCTTTACTAGATGAACTTGGCAATCCCGTACTTGACGGTAGCGGTCTAGCAATTACTGCCATAACTAATTCTAGTGGTCAATATACTTTTAGTGATGTTGCCCCAGGAGATTATTTAGTAGTCGAAAGCGATCCTACTGGCTACAGCAGTATCAGCGATACCGATAGCACCGCTGACTCAACTGAAGATGATGCTAATAATACTGATACTAACGACAACACTCTAGCAGTAACACTTCTGGCAGGAGAAACCGATGACGGTAACGATTTTGTAGATCATCAAAATGGTGAAATTAGCGGTACTGTTGAAGAAGATACGGATAATAACGGTAGTGGTGACTCTGCTCTATCTGGTGTAACTGTCACCCTAAAAGATAGTTTAGGTAACACTGTTGCTACAGAAACAACCGATAGTAGCGGAAACTATGCCTTTAGCGATGTTACCCCAGGTGATTACACAATCGAAGAGACAGATCTCTCTGGTTATAGCAGCGTTAGTGATGCGGATAATGATGCGGATGCTACTAGCGATGACGCAACAAATAGCGATCCAAACGATAATACTCTGGCGGTAACTCTGCTTCCCAATGAAACCGATAGCGGCAATGATTTTGTAGACGAGCAAAACGGTAGTATTAGCGGTAGCGTTACCGCAGATACCGATAATGACAATGACGGTGACGATCCGATATCTGGTGTAACCATTACCCTCAGAAATGCCAGCGATGACAGCACTGTAGCTACTACCACTACTGATGGTGGAGGCAATTATAGCTTCACCGACATTGCTCCAGGGGATTATGAAGTAGTAGAAACTAATTCTTCTGGCTATGCAGATGTTAACGAACTGGATAGCGTTAATGATGGTAGCAATGACGGGGATAATGAAGCTGCGGGAACTAATGACGACAACATTCTTTCTGTATCTCTAGCTGGGAGAGAATCGGATACGGGGAACGACTTTGTAGACGAACAAACAGGAAGTATTAGCGGTACAGTCAGCGAAGATACTGTAGGCGGCACTGGTATTGCTGGGGTAACAATCACCTTAACTAATACAGACACCAGCACTGTTGTCGGGACTACCACTACTGCTGCTAATGGTGCTTATAGTTTCACCGATCTTGCTCCTGGCAACTATCAAATAGATGAAACCGACCTCGGCACTTATACTAGCGTCAGCGATGTAGATAGCGATGATAGCGATGACACTAACAGCAGCACCAATGATAACCAATTAATTGTCGCCCTTAGTCCAGGAGAATCGGATACAGCTAACAATTTTGTTGATGAGTTAGAAACTACTTCGGGAACAATTAGCGGTCAAGTTTTGGAAGATACCGATGGTGATGAAGTCGGCGATACTCCTATTTCGGGTGTTACGATTACACTATGGAATAGCGATCGCACTGTAGTTTTCGATACTACTACAACCCTTGCTGATGGTACTTACACGTTTTCTAGTGTAACCACTGGCACGACCTATCAACTCGAAGAAACTAATAATAGTGGTTATGGTGACGTTAGTGATACTGATGGTGATAATGACAACTTAATTAGTGTCGATCTCACTTCTGCTACTTCGAGTACTGGTAATGACTTTGTAGATGGATTAACAGCCAGCATTAGCGGCGTTATTTGGTCGGACTTTGACAATAACGGAGTTGAAGGTAGCTTTGAAGATCGGGTTGATGGTTCGGCTGGCGGTTTGAACCTGAGTGTAACTCTGATTGGCGGTGGTGTTGATGGTGTTATTAATGGCAGTAACGATACCTCTGTTGCTCAAACCGTTGGCGCGGATGGTTCCTATTCCTTTACTGGACTGAATCCTGGAGAAGAATACCAGGTTCAATTCCCTACTTCTGCCACTGGTTACACTAGCTTGACTACACAAGACGTTAACTCTGATGCTTATGATGCGATCGATTCTGATGCTCATACTTCTACAGGAAATACTGCAACTATTACTCTAAATGCTAATGAAGATAAAACCGATGTAGACGCAGGTTTGCTGCCTACTACTGTTGTTAGCATCGATGGTACATCCACCTCAGAGACTCTTTCAGGAACGGCTGGAAATGATGTAATTGCAGGTTTCAAAGGAGAAGATACTCTTACTGGTGGTACGGGTAACGATACTTTCTTTTACAACGAAACTAGCGATGGAGTTGATATTATCAAAGACTTTACTTCTGGCGAAGACAAAATCGACCTGACTCAAATCCTGGCAAATGAAACTAGCTACACTTCGGGCAATCCTTTTGACCAAGGCTTTGCCAAAGTAGTTGACTACCCTTTAGGCGGTGCGATGGTACAGATTGATTTTGATGGCAGTGGCGGTAACGATTTAGCGAAGAGTTTTGTCTTGATAGATAACCTGACTGCTGCTGGAGTTGATATCACTGGAACTGATTCTAGCAACACGGATTTTATTTTCTAATTCTTTAATCTGGCGATCGCTTTGTTAAAAAAGCGATCGCTAACTATGTTTGTCTTTATTTTCTCTAACTAATACTTGTTTACTAGGATACATTTCTATGAAAGTCTTAATTAATTTCTTTTGTCTGACTGGTTTGGTAACTTTGGGTAGTAGTTTTCTCCTCGTAGATGCCGCTTCTGCTTTTTCTGTAACTTTTAGCAATGGTGGATTTGAAAGCAATTACGATAGTTGGACTACTACAGGCGATGCTAGTATTCAATCAACGTTCCAAACTATTTCTCCTACTAACCCCACAAATCAAGCTTTAATTACCAATGCCTGTCACGATTGCGCGGATGATACTAACAGTAGTCTACTGAGAAACGACGATCCAGGCACTACTGTCAGCACCTTTAACTATTCCGACACCAATCCTGTGGCATCTACTACAGGAGTTCCGAGTTTACAAACTGCTTTGAATCTAGATCCAGATGCTTTTAGTATTTACGTTGAAGAAGGCAGCACTGTTTATAATACTTTTGAGCGAACTCCCAAAGAAGGCTCTGGTATCCTGAGCGATACTTTTACCGTATCGGATAGTTTTACCCTAAGCTTTAACTGGAATTATCTGACCAACGATGGTGCCAGCGGAGATTTAGGCGATCGCGATTTTAGTTTTGTAACTATATATAGCGTCGATGCTTTAGGAGAACCAGTCAACTTCTACAACAACAAAGATGGTTATTCGCAAATTGATGTTTTAGCCGATAGTACAGGGACAACTCCAACAGTTACGGGCAATAACTTTGATACTGTGAGCGGATACAATACCTATACTTCAGAGGTTTTGCCTGCTGGTGACTATCGTATTGGCTATGGTGTGGTCGATGTATATGACAAAGAACGCTCCTCTGCTTTGCTAGTAGACAATTTATCCTTTACCGAAGAAGTGCCTTGGGAATTTTCTCCTACGTTAGGTTTGCTAGCTGTTGGTGGAATGTTTGGCTTTAGAACTATCCTGAGAAGAAAAAATAAGAAAGCGCATGAGTAATCGTAAAATCATGTGAATAATAGAGTTCAACAGTTAGAGCAGTTAGAGCAGTTAGGACAGTCCTAAAGGACATTGTGCCCTTGTCCTAAAGGATACCGCTTCGCATATGGTATACTGCTTCGTGACCGAAAGTAAGGCTTAAGCCGCAACTAATACTTTAGTGCATATTAGAGCAGCTTTCTGTAATCGATAATTGATTTTTTTGAGCCTGAAACTACTACTGTTTCGTTAAAATTAAATTTTGTCCGAACTATTGAGAGTTAAATCACAAGGAATAAGTACTTTCGCTAGGTCAATCTTATAGGTTTGGTTGTTAACATCAAAGGTAGTGAGAAAAGTATTATTTTCACTACCTTTTTATTTAAGCTATTATTATGTAATGTATAATAATATATTAATTAATCTAAATCGTATGGGGCAATACTGTTGCCAAAACAATAAAAGTAACAATTCCTAAAGCCAAATTGCGATATACTCGTTTTTCAGGTCTACATCTTCTATACTTCATTATTATTTTGTTATAAAAGTAATTTTTCTCCTTTATAACAAAAATATTTAGTAAATATAATCAAGGCGATCGCCTTG
>JBCDCO010000035.1:0-28396 GCA_039181635.1 Cyanobacteria bacterium P01_G01_bin.19
GCAAGAGTCGGATCGTCTGCATTCAACACAATAGTGGTGTCTTGGGGTAGAGGTGCGATCGCCGTTCCCCATCTCTGGGCGATCGTATCGACTTCTCCATAGCGATCTAGCTGATCGCGAAACAGGTTTAAAGCCAAGATATATTTCGGCTGACAATCTTTTAAAAGAAGAGGCAGGATATTTTCATCCACTTCTAAAATTGCATAGTCCGCATTGAGTTTGCCAACCATATTGGTGCTGTTTAACAAAGCCGTAATCAAGCCGTTGATCAAATTAGCACCGCTGGAGTTATGCACTACCGTAAAACCGCAATCGCTCAAGATTTGTTTGAGTAATAAAGATGTGGTCGTTTTGCCATTAGTCCCTACTACCAGAATTACCCCTTGGCTAACCTGCTCGAATAGTAAGGGTAATAAGCGATCATGAAGACGGCGAGATATTTCTCCTGGCAATACGGAGGCAGCACCCAAACCAAGCGATCGCACGATTTTTGTTACTATCTTTGCCACGCCAACGGCTAAACCCAAACGAAACCGATCTAATAGTTGCATACCAATTCTTTGTGAGCCAAACATTATACTTGATAACTTATTTTGCCTGTATTGTGCAGCATCAGGCGATCTTTTTGGAGAAGCACCACATAGAAATTCTCAAACTGGTGAGGTGCAAAATTAATCGTTTTGAGGCAGAAGGCGCAAAGGCATACATGCGGGCGCAGCCCTTTGTTTTTGCCGCATGCAGGCTGGAGGCTGGAGGCAGGAGGCAGAAGGCACAAAGTGCTCATAGTTTGCCGCAGGGAGGCAGGTGTTATCCGTAACTCATGAATTTAAAAAACGCTATGAATCAACAAATCATCAGGTTGAAAATATTGTTCTGTAAATACAGCTAATTACCAACACACTTTTTTTGTTTTTTTTATCTGAACTTGACAAGAAAAAATTTTTTGATTGTTAGCTTTTTGAAAATTCAACTGGCAAACTGAATTGTTTCTCTTCCTCTCAGTATATTTTCTAAAGGTAATTTAAAGAGTTTTTTTGAACTCGATGATACAAGTTAAGTAATTTTATTTATTTATAGTTAAAACAATTATTTAAACTGCTTTTTTGGGCATCTCGTTAAAAAGATTTACTGAATAATTTAAATTACCTTTATTTTGAAAAGTACATCTATGCATTGAAGCTAGAACTTTTATGTAATTTGGTTTTAAAATCAGTGTCACTGCGGATGTCATAAGATAGCTGTCAAGACGATAATTGTTGATATGAAATCAAAAAAGGTAACAAGAAACACCTAAAAAGGATTCTTGTTTTAAAGGAAAATATCTTGGCTTTTGCTATCAGTATCTTACTGAATTTTAACAAAAGTGAGTATTTAATTGATATTTTATTTGATTTTAAACCGAAAAATAAGTCTGTATTTTTAAATTTATAAATTACTTTAATTATGAATTTAAAAGCAGATACATATTAATTTGTTTTGTGATTTTTATGGCTAGTGAAGCTAATAATAGTCCTGCTAAACAGCAGGTAGATGGTAGAGGATTAGTCTCTGAAGGTTCGGAAAAGCTCGAATGGGCGCAAATTGCCCTAGGCAAAGTAGTAGTAGCAAACTCGGAACGTGCTTGGCTATATCAGCCACAGTCACCCGAAGATCGTTTTGCTCGTCCAATGGAATGTGCTGGTAGTTTCGCCACCACTAAAAAACTATTGGATACTGCGATCGCAGCAGCGAAAGTTGCGGTCAAGTCCGACTCCAGACCACCAGCCCTCACTGCTACCCGTTGGGTATGGAGACTTGCAGGTGCATATCACCTAACTTCTCCCGTACCGAGGCTACTAAAAGATGCTGCCATAGGTTTTGCTGCTGGAAATCGTTCCGATCTAAAGTCTTGGGCTTTGGAGAAAGTGGAAGAAGAAACTGGTCACGATCGACTGGCTTTACTCGATATTCAATCCTTGGGATACGATGCCAAGGCAGTTGTTGAGGAATTTAAGCCTCCTGCTGCGATCGCTTTGATGGATTACTTTACTCGTAGCGTACAGGATGACGATCCGATTGATGGTGTGGGCTATACCTACACGATGGAACGTTTATCTCTTGGCGTCGAACAAGACTACATCCAAAAAGTAGAATCATTGTTTCCCGATCATATCAACGCTACCAGATGTCTGCGCGTTCACAGTGCCGTTGGTGCTGATGCAGGTCATGTTGATGAGAATGTAGCCTTGATTGCCGAACTTTCCGCCTCTGAAAGAACTCGTATAGCACGAGCTTGTTACGAGACAGCCTTGATGTTATTCAGCCCTCCACCAGGAGGCTATATTTCAGACGCCGAACTTCAGGCAAAATTAGAACCACTAAAAATCGGCAAATAAAACAGCATACAGATTTTATTAGCTATCTAATACTGTAATCCAAAACAAACTGCATCACAAAGAAAAGAAAAATTGTTTCAAATAGAAAATTAAGGAGAATGATTATGAACACTGCAACATTGACTCAAGTTGAAGCTCTAGAATTAGTTGCGATCGAACTAGATTTGGATGCTGTTTTAACTGAAGAATTAGAAACAGGATATTCTAGCGACGTTAATAACATGTTTTGATTGGGCTACATTACAATTAAACAATTAGCAAATTAGCAATAATTTGACAAATGAACAAAATGCGGAAGAAGTTTCATCTTCCGCATTTTTGATTTAAGGGATATTTACTTTGTTTTGTTGACGTTTAAAAAGATAACTCTAGAGGATATTGGAGATACCGTTTGTTAGTCCTTTATTGGATAGTTGTTTGAGAATACTATCCAAATCAAGCTTTATGTCTTGCTTAACTGCTTTAGAAGTTGGCTTCTGAGTTGTTTGCGCTATCATAATTTTTTCCTTTTTGTTTGTTTTACCTGGAATTGAAAGAGTAACTTTAGATAACGTTAGAAATACCGTTGGGCAATCCCTGCTGAGATGTTTGCTTCAAGATGTTATTGAGGTCTAATCTTATGTTCTGTCCTGCTAGCTTTGAGGATGGTTTCTGGATTGTCTTGACTGTCATAATTGGCTCCACAATTACATAAATTTCAATTTAAGTTGGGTATGTTTGTCCCCTGAGAAAATAAAAGCAAGTTTATCTACTGAGGGGACAAACATCTAAAAAATAGTGAAACTAGCTAAAGCTTGTATGGCTCGAACATATTTTCAAGCTCTGCTTCTGAGTGATAGCCTTCTTGAGGAGGACTAAAAATCAATAACGCAGTTTCATAACAGGCTCGTACTACGCGAATACGTTCGGCAGCAGATAAGCCTGCTATCATCTCTACATTTTCATCAACATGACCTGCATCAGCACCAACTGCACTATGAACTCTGATGCAGCGAGTTGCATTGATACCCTGGGGCAATAAAGATTCTATATTTTGAATGTGTTCTTCTTTTGTACCTAAAGATATACGTTCTATGGCATAGGTAAACCCAACGCAGTCAATCGGATCTGAGTCATTGACGCTACGAGTAAAATAGTCCACCAAAGATGTTGCCGCCCTTGGAACAATGCTGCTGACTAATTCCTCGGCTCGATAGCCAAGAGATTGAAGATCGAGTAAGGCAAGACGATCGTGTCCTTTTTCTTCTTGTGATTTTTCAAATGCCCAACTACTGAGAATGTGGCGATTGAGAGAAGCAAATCGCTCACTTGCTTGTTTCATTAATGGCGGAACCACATGAGTAATTTGATATGCACCAGCAAGTTGCCAGACAAATCGATTAGGAGTCATCTCTGGTGGTACAACATCGGAATTAACGGCAATCTTTGCCGCCGCCATTGCCCCGTCAAGAAGGTTGCGAGTAGTAGCGACACTACCCACACCGACCATAGGCTCTAAAAATCTATCGCTATTGTCTGAAGGAATATGCAGATTTACTTCTTCGGGTGTGGCGACAATTATTTTTTTGGGTGCAATGTTTACCCATTCAATTTTAGTTGAGGAAGTCGTTTTCATTAGTAGGCTTGCCTCTAAAAAGTTTTCAGTTATTTTAACTGTTTAAAAAGGTATCATAGCTATGAATCTGAGATATGTTTTTTACGCTACACAAAGTTATTTAAAATCATTACAGCATGTATCAGAAGATTAATTTGATTGAGTTTTGTTGAGGTGTTATCGATCTGCATCAACTGATAAAGTCAATCGATACCTAAAAATTTATTGTCGATAGCTCCTAAAGCTTTTAATGTTTCAGTAGTTGTTTGATTCAGTCCCCTGGCATTATCGAGGCTCATCCCTTCGTATGGATTTTTAGCTCTCAAAGTATTCAGACATTCACCAGTTTTAACATCCCAAATTTTTATAGTTTCATCTTCACTACTGCTGATCAAAGTGAAATCGTCAGGACTGAACGCTATAGAATTAATTAAGGCTAAATGACCAGGTAAAGTCCTTAAGCATTCTCCTGTCTTAACAAGCCATAATCTAATATTATTTTCTCCATTACAGCTGGCTATGACTTGACCGTTATTACTAAAGCATACTATTTGCGAATATCCTATATCTTCTTTCATTATTTTCTGACACTTGCTAGCATCTCTATTCCAAATTCTAATAGTCTGATCTCCACTACTACTAACCATAGTTTTGTTATCTGGGCTAAACGCCACTGACCAAAACCAACTATCCTCTAATGTTCGGATACATTTGCCACTCAAGACGTCCCACAATTTAAGCGTATTGTCAAAAGATACGCTTGCTAATGTTTTACTATCACCGCTAAAAGCAATTGACAAAATTTCAGCCTGATGACCTGTAAGAATTGCCAAGGTTTTACCAGTGTTGATACTCCACAACCTAATGCTTCTGTCGTCACTAGCGCTAGCCAATATTTGATTGTCGGTACTAAAAGCAATAGAGCGAATCGCTGCCTCATGTCCTACAAGAGTTTTGATTACCTTTCCTGTTTGAATATCCCAAAATTTTATAGCTCTATCTCCGCTGCTGCTTGCCAAAAAATTGTGCTTAGTATTAAAAGCAAGTGAAAATATCCAATTTGTATGACCTTGCAAAGTTTTAATTACTTTTCCAGTTGCAATATTCCAAAGCCTTATTTGTCGGTCATGACCGCCACTAAACAAGGTCGTACCATCGGGACTGAAAACAACGGAAAGTGCTTGATTGCTGTATCCCTGCCACGTTTCAACACATCCATAAGTGTTGATATTCCATAGTTTGATCGACTGATCGTAACTACCACTAGCCAGAATATTGCCTTTAGGATGAAATTTTACCGAGTTTACGACATTGGAGTGACCTTGAAAAACTCTTAGACATTCTTCTGTTTCAATATCCCATAGTCTTACTTTATGACCAATGCTACTACTTGCAAGAAGATTGCTCACGGTACAAAAAGTTACGGACATAATCATATTAGAGTGACCTTGAAAAACTTTTAGACATTCTTCTGTTTCAATATCCCATAGTCTAATCGTTCTGTCTGCGCCACCACTTGCAAGTATTTTTCTATCTAAATCAAAGCTAACAGAGCGTACTCCATCTGTGTGCCCTTCAAAAGTTTTTTCACACTCACCTGTTTTAAAATTCCATAATTTGATCGTAGTATCCTGACTTCCAGTTATAAGTTCTTGTCCATCCAAACCAAAAACAACTGAAAGAACGCAATCAGTATGTTCCTGAAAAACTCTGATACACTTGCCTGTCTCAACGTTCCATAATCTTGCTTTGTTATCATCGCAACCAGTAGCCAAAGTTTGCCCATCAGGACTAAAGGCTACCGACCAAACTTCATGTTCGTGTTCTTCTAAACTGTGAAGACATTGACCATTGGCAACATCCCAAAGCCTGGCGGTACAGTCGCAACTGCTGCTAGCTAAAGTTTTGCCGTCAGGACTGAAGTCTAGGGAAACTACCCAGGCGGTATGTCCTGTAAAGCGCATTA
Source organism: Cyanobacteria bacterium P01_G01_bin.19 (assembly GCA_039181635.1). Classification (GTDB taxonomy): domain Bacteria; phylum Cyanobacteriota; class Cyanobacteriia; order Cyanobacteriales; family Xenococcaceae; genus Waterburya. The sequence goes on from JBCDCO010000035.1 coordinate 5,936, forward strand.
CAGGTTGTCCGTCGGCGACGCGACGCATAATGATATCGCCTTTGGTATCTCCTGCCGCCAGATATTGTCCGTTGGGACTGAAGGCTACCGACCAAATACCGCCAAAGTTTTCGGCAAAAACTGATTTTGATAAGTCGGCATTTTGGAAGTTGACGTTGTGTAACTGTGCCTGGCGCAAATCTGCTTGCCACACGCAAAGATTGGAGAAGTCGAGTCCTGTCAAATCTGCTTCCATGTGATGTAGCAGATTGAGAATATTACCTGCGGTGTATCCTTTGGCTGCGGCTGGGGTTTCTCTGAGGGTTGCCAGAATTTGCTGAAGCTGAGTTTCTAGAGCTTGCTTGTTGGTCAAAGTATTGAGTAGTTCGTCGATTACAGGTTGCAGAATTAGCCGATTTTGATTTTCTTTGATGTAGTCTTTGGCAGTGGCTTTAATCAAAGAGTGGTTTTGTAGGATCTCGATTTTTTGATTGATGATTTCTGCACAACTAATCTGAATCAAACGACTGGTTACATACTCCATAACCACAGGCTGTTGAGTAAAGCAGGCGGCGTTTCTTTCGATCAACGATCGCCGAGACAGGGATTCTAAAGCTTCTAGTAGCTTGATGGCAGGGATAGTAGAAACAAGATCTGACTGTAGTTCTTTGAGGGATATTGGTTCGCGAGCGATCGCCAGCCAATACATAATTTTTTGTTCTAGATCGGATAAGCGTAGGAATTGCTGTTCTAAGATGTCTTGGATATCGCCAAAAACAGCCTGTTCTTGATGTAAAAACTCGTTGATATCTCCTGCAAAGAGGTCTTGAATGGTGGTAGCGACTACTTTTAGTGCGAGGGGATTGCCACCAAAGCGATCGCTCAAAGCAGCTACTTCTGATTTTGATGCATCTAAACCTTTAATTTGGAAAATTTCGTCAACACCTTCGGTTAAGCCCCCCAAACGAAGCGATCGCACTGGCGTTTTTTTACCTTCTAGGGCGGCAATTTCTCTGGTTTTCTCCCTAGTGGTTATCATCAGGCAGCTACTATGGCTGGTTGCCCCTATCCTGGCAAATAGCTCGCTATATTCTTCGTATCCTTGCCGATATTTGCCCGCCCTGTTGCTGGTGTCTAGCAGAGATTCGGCATTATCAATAATTACCAAACAGCGTTGCGATCGCATGTAGCCGATTAGTTTAGTTATGCGGCTGCTGATTCTTTTGGGTAGTGTTTCTTCTGTCTCTTGTTTTTTGGATAGAAATTCGATTAACTCGCCGATAATGTCTGCTGCTGAGGGTGCATCTCGTAAAGATTTCCACACAACGCAATCAAACTTGCTTTTTAATTGTTGGGCAAATTGAATCGATAGGGTTGTTTTGCCAATGCCACCCATACCCTGAAGAGTAACCAATCGACAGTGATCTTTGATTACCCAACTAGTCAAGGTGTCTATTTCTGTTTTACGCCCAAAAAAATGGTCGATTGTGACGGCTTCTCCCCAATCTTCTCTGATTTTAGGATTGAATTTAGTGTAAAACTCTTCGTCTAGTTTTAAGCCAAAAGCCCGATAAAATTTTTCAATCGACCGCTTGTCAACTTTACCCCCAGTACATAATATTTTTTTAATGGTATTTATGTCTAAATTAGTTATCTCACTAATTTTTTCGTAAGTGCATCTTTCTCCGTAGTTTTCCTTGTATTCCCAATCAGATCTGGCTACTTCTAGTTGCTCCAATCCTTTTTTTGTCAAAAGAACGCCACGATTTCGCTTTTGTTTGACAGTAGCCATAGTTAAATTTGCTGTGTTTTGAAGATTATTTGGGCTTGTTTACGGGATAAAATTACTATTTCCTTATCTTATACATATCAATTTATTAAGTACTGTTATCTCTCTTACTTTCCTCTAAAGACTGCAAGCTATATCTGCTGCAACTAAATTGCTGTCTATCTTATTTGTAAACTCTACTTTTATGAGACTGAGTATCGATATCAACGTTAGATAGAATTTAATTTCACTTACACAAGGTTACTTAAATTACATTTTTACATATCATTTTGCTTAACTTCCTTAAAATAACTGGTAAAAACACTTAGTTGACGGCAAACTCTAAGTAGAAATTACGAAGAATAACTTCCGATGATTTAACTGAAAGATGGAGAATTGAGCTAGTTCATTTGCTTTCTGGTGAGAAGTGACTTGAGTAATCATCGACCGAGTCAAGGTATTCGACCTTAGAAATCGGATAAATCCATGTGGGATTGCGCATACATGCTTGAATAACTGTTATTTTGAGCGGCGTACTTTGCCCTGTGGTTATTATCTTCCATCCTTTATTTCACAGGCAGAAGTCTTTTAATTTTTTAAAGGTTCGCATTCTTATTCAAGAATCTTTGCTTTGTTACCGCGAGTTTGGTTGCTTATCTTCTGCCGATGGTAATAACTTGAACCTCTATCCCACATTAGTCCGACGAAAATCTGCAACTTCAAACTACTACTTCAAATTGGATAATTAATTATGTCTTTCCTAATGATTGGGACTCAACGTTCTGGGTCTAACTTGTTACGGCTGATGCTAAACCAGATAGACGGAATTGCTGCGCCCCATCCTCCACACATTTTGCAGCGTATGATGCCTTTGCTGCCCAGTTATGGAGACTTGAGCCAGGGCAATTCTTTTTCCTTATTAGTCGATGATGTCTGTCGTTTGATCGAGCTTAATCCTGTACCTTGGGAAAACGTATCGCTCGATCGCGATAATATTATTGCTCGCTGTAGAGAACAGTCTTTGGTAGCAATCTTTTTTGCCGTGTATGATGTACTAGCCGAGACGTGGGGCGCCCAAAGTTGGTGCTGTAAAAGCTTGGCTAACGTGCAGTACTTACCAGAGATTAACGCCTACTCTAATGACGCTAAGTTTATTTATCTGTATCGCGATGGTAGAGATGTTGCTTTATCTTTCCAAAAAGCCGTAGTGGGAGAAAAGCATATTTATCACATCGCTCAAGCTTGGGCAAAATCCCAGCGTCTTGCTTTGCAAATGCGTTCTATCTTGGGTTCGGATCGTTTCTACAATATTAGCTATGAAGATTTGGTTGCGAATCCTGAAGCTACTCTCAAAGGCTTGTGTCAATTCATGGGTAAAGAATACACTTCTGAATTGTTAAACTTCCATCAGTCCAATGAAGCTTCTAGCGCGGCTTCTTCTAGTTCTCTTTGGGGCAATGTTACCAAGCCAATTATGAAGCAGAACACGAAGAAGTTTTTGCAGCAGGCTACAGATGAAGAGATTACCATCTTTGAATTAGTAGCGGGAGATGTTTTAGATGCTCTTGGTTACGAGAGAGAAAGAATTGCTAGAGGCAATGAAGTAGTGTTTAGCGAGCAGGCGATCGCTAAATATGATGCAATCAATCAACGCCTCAAGCAAGAAAAAAGAGCGCAAATGGATCCAGAGGATCTCAAACGACGCGATCGCCAGGCAAGTCTACTGCAAGAAATTGCCGCACGTCAGGTAGCTTTGGTGTAAGTAGATGGCGTTAGTAATTTCCATCTGAGAAACCTGAAAAAACATTTTTCAAAGTCATAAGTCACTGACTATCGCATAGTGGCTATCGGTATTAAACCATCAGCAACTATCCATCAGTAGTTGACTATCGGCTATTTGAATCTGATTTTTTGAGTACTTATTTGATAGATTTACTGACGCCAATTTTTTCAATTTAAACCAAAATCATTTACCGACTAGTTGATAGTTATAAAACATGATTGAGAAAGTCAATATAAAAAGATCTTACGAATCAGAACTAATGTCCTCTCCTTCTGTATCTTGGGGCTATTTGTTTGGTAATTTTCTAAAGATAGGCAGCACCGCTTTTGGCGGATTTATGGCATTGATTTCGGTAATCGAGAATATTATTGTCGATAAACGCAAACTACTGACCCATGAAGATATGCTAGATGGTATCTCATTGGCAAGCGTTTTACCTGGTCCAGTTGCTGCCAATGTCGTGGCATATGTAGGCTACCGTCTCAGAGGTGGTATGGGTGCATTGATTACCGCTACTGCGGTGTTATTACCTTCGTTCGTCCTAGTGGTGGCTTTGACTATTGCATATTTGCAAGCAGGACAAATACCTGCAGTAAACAAAGTATTTATGGGATTTATTCCTGCGGTAGTAGCAATTATCATTAGTGCTGCGACTCGTATGAGTAAAAAAGCTATAAAAGGTTGGCGAGAGTTAAGCATTGCGGCAGTTGCGGCAATTTTACTCAAAACAATTGGCGGATTTTATATTACTCTAATTGTAATTTTAGGTGCAGGGTTAATTGGCTGGCTAATATTTAAAGGCAGGGTAGCGAAGAATCTGGCTGAAAATCCCATCGAGCAAAAAATCGAGCCGCTGGATATTAAGAAAATAGCAATTCCCTTAACTATATTGGCGGCTATATTGGCTTTATCTTTACTACCGATACCGCTGGGAGAAGATAGCTTGGCAAAACTCTTTGTCACTTTTTCTGGCATGAGCTTGATGCTTTTTGGGGGCGGCTATGTCTTTATCCCCATGATTCAGGAGGTGGTAGTAAACAATTATCAGTGGGTAACTCAGACAGAATTTGCTAATGCGATCGCCATGGGACAAATAACTCCTGGACCTATTTTGATTAGCGCGGCATTTATTGGTTATGTGGTTAAAGGTATTGCGGGGGCATTTGTCTCGACGGTAGCGATCTTTTTTCCTCCAGGATTATTGATGGTGACTATGTCTCATTTACTAGAGCGAATCAAAGGCTCGGTAATAATCCAAGCAGCGCTTAAAGGCATTCGCCCTGCGGTGATCGGGATGATCTTTACTGCTGCGGTTGTTGTGGCACAGACTGCAGAAATACACTGGGCTAGCCTATTGATTTTTGCCGCATCTTTGACCGCTATCTGGAAGTTTCGTTTGGAAGTTGTATTAGTTATTCCTTTTGCTGGTTTGGTTGGCTTGTTTCTCTACTAAATTAATGGGCGTTGGTGAATCGAGGTATGATTTTATAACTTTAGTTATCAAACAGATAAACTCAAAAGCCAAAAACTAAAAGCTAAGAGCTAAAAGCTACGAATTGAAGCATTTTGTAAGTCATACATTAAATCACCAACGCCCATTAATGGAATCTGTTGTTTGATTGTTTTACTGTGGCGGTTTAAATAATCTGAGTTTAAATTAGATTCACTATGGTTTATTTAAACTCTTAACTGACAATGGAAATATTATTTAACGACCAATTAGCACAAATGGCAATGGACGTTCATCATAATTATCTTTTACCTGTATCTAGCCTGCTGGCACAGCAAATTGAAGATCCCGATATTTTGGGGCAAATTCAAGATGCTTGGTACAATTTTATCGATTCTGGTCAAGTTTGGGCACTACTCATTGGCACGTTTTTTGGTTATACCTTTAAAGGTTTCACTGGCTAACCAATCTTAAATAGCAAGCAATAATTCTGCAAATAAGCTAAGTCAAATAACAACCAAGGCTAATAGTGGATTGATCGCAACTAATGACTGACAAACAATGATTTAGAATAATCTAGTTGTATAGTTTTCGATCTATCTACTGTGAGCAAGCAAAAAACCTGGAGCGATCGCTTTGAATCGGCTTTGAATCCTGCGATCGCTATTTTTAATGCCAGCATTGGTTTTGATATTGAGTTAATTGAATATGACCTAACTGGTTCAATTGCCCACGCCAAAATGCTGGCTAAAACCAAAATTATTTCTGAAACAGAAGCGCAACAATTAGAATCTGGTTTAGAACAGATTCGTCATGAATATCAACAGGGTAATTTTAATCCAGGGGTAGAAGCAGAAGACGTTCATTTTGCAGTGGAGAGACGCTTGATCGAAATCGTCGGCGATGTGGGTAAAAAGCTGCACACTGCCAGGTCTCGTAACGATCAAGTAGGTACAGATATTAGACTGTATTTAAAAGCCGAAATTAGAGCCATACAGCAGCATCTCAAAAAATTTCAGTCTGCGTTGTTAGGTCATAGCGAACAACACGTAGAAACGCTCATCCCTGGTTATACTCATTTACAAAGAGCGCAACCATTGAGCTTGGCTCATCATCTTCTAGCGTACTTTCAGATGGCACAGCGAGACTGGGAACGACTGGAAGATGTTTATAAGCGAACTAATATTTCTCCCTTAGGCTGTGGCGCGCTGGCAGGAACGACTTTTCCGATTGATCGCTCTTACAGTGCCGAATTGATGGGTTTTGATCGCATCTATGAAAACAGTCTCGATGGGGTAAGCGATCGCGACTTTGCGATCGAGTTTCTCTGTGCGGCGAGTCTGATTATGGTGCATCTCAGTCGCTTGAGCGAAGAAATGATTCTTTGGGCATCTCAAGAATTTAGCTTCATAACTCTTAAAGATACTTGTGCTACGGGTTCGAGTATTATGCCCCAAAAGAAAAATCCCGATATTCCCGAGTTAGTCAGAGGCAAAACTGGTAGAGTATTCGGTCATCTTCAAGGACTGTTGGTGATTATGAAAGGTTTGCCCCTAGCCTACAACAAAGATTTGCAGGAAGATAAAGAAGGCATTTTCGATGGAGTAAAAACTGTTAAAGCCTGCCTAGAAGCAATGACTATCTTGCTTGATGAAGGAATTGAATTTAGAACTGCCAGGCTGGAAGAAGCCGTTGCCGAAGACTTTTCCAACGCTACAGATGTGGCAGATTATCTCGCAAGTAAAGACGTTCCGTTTCGCGAAGCATATAATTTGGTGGGGAAAGTAGTCAAAACTAGTTTGGCTGCGGGGAAACTCTTGAAAGATCTAACACTGGAAGAATGGCAACAACTGCATCCTGCTTTTGAAGCTGATATCTACGATGCGATCGCACCTAAACAAGTTGTTTCTGCTCGCAATAGCCACGGCGGTACTGGCTTTGCCCAAGTCGAGCAAGCGATCGTCAAAGCTAAATCTTTACTTAACTCTTAACTTATCATCAATCTATAATTCCCAATTTCAATTTATGCGTAATGCTTGGCGATTTATATCTACTGTTATTGGTATTATTTTCCGTCATCCCGTCACGGGAACCACTATCATTCCAGTATTGCCTGATGGTCGAATTGTTTTGATGCGTCGAAGTGACACGGGCAAATGGGGATTGCCAGGAGGTATTATCGATTGGGGAGAAGACATACCCCATGCTGCCAGTCGAGAACTAAAAGAAGAAACGGGGTTAAAGCTGACCAAAATTCTCAGTTTGAGAGGGGTTTACTCCGATCCTCAAAGAGATCCGCGACTGCATTCAATCTCGATTTTAATTGAAGTAGAAGCAGAGGGTGAATTCGATCCAGAGGATAAACTAGAAGTATTGCAGGTAAAAGCATTTACTAGAGAAGAGCTACCTTTGGGCAATCTCAGCCATGATCACGACCGTCAACTACAGGATTATCTCAATGGTGTCGTTACGGTCGCCTGATCGCCCGCTCGGTCAATTAATAATTTACCAAAAAGCGCTACCTCTTTATAACAGAGGTAACGCTTTTTAGTGGTATTCAAAAGCTATAGAATTTTAATTAATCCTTTAGCTAGTTAAAAATTTTAAGATCGGCGAGAAATTACGGGTGCAGGAGTTGCGGACGAACTTCTCGTTCTGGTTCTAGTTCTTTTTCTAGTCGCTCTCGCAGGCTGCTTTTCTGGGGTCTGCATCAAAAATACAACTAGGGGACGGCTGCGTAGCTCGCGATTCATCAGACGCTGCAATCCACCCTCAATTTCCAAACGTACTTCTCCCCAGTTAACCTCAGTTTCGCCGTCTTTACTGGTGGTAAAATCACCCCAGCGATCGCTTAAGATTCTTTCCACGGTTCTAGCTACTAGTTGCTGCAGCAAAGATTTTTCTACCGACGTGGCTACCCCCCTAAGGTGTAGTGTGGGAGGTGCAATTAGTTGCCCATCAAAGTCGATAGCAGTGGCGACAGTAATCACGCCATCTTCTGCCAGTTGCTGTCTTTCTTTCATTACATCATCTTGAACGATGCCAGCGCGATCTACTAATTCAATACCAGCAGGAACTTCTCCATTGATGCCAATACTATTTTCGGTTAGTTCGATAATGTGACCATTTTTCATGATCGCAATATTTTCTTCAGGAATACCCATTGCCTTAGCCATTCCTGCATGTTCGATTAACATACGATGTTCGCCGTGTACGGGAACAAAAAACTTGGGACGAGTAAGATTGAGCATTAGTTTATGGTCTTCTCTCGAACCATGACCCGAAACATGAATGCCTTCTCGACGACCGTATACTACCTTGGCACCCTGCATCATCAGGCGATCAATGGTGTTAACTACGCCAATTGTGTTGCCAGGAATCGGATTGGCAGAGAAAACGATAGTGTCTCCTTCTCTGACTCTGATTTGTCGGTGTTCGCCTCTAGATATGCGAGTCATCGCCGCTAGATCTTCTCCCTGCGATCCAGTACATAATACGAGTACTTTGTTATCTGGCAAACGATTGACCGAACGAATTGGTTCAAAGATATCATCACGGCATTGAATGTATCCTAGTTTTCTGGCATGGGCAATGACATTCAACATCGAACGACCGACCACCGCTACTTTTCGTCCGTGTTTATTGGCTAAATCGAGAATCATATTGACTCGATGAACGGAGGAAGAGAAGGTTGTCACCATGATTCTGCCATCTGCCGCACCGAAAATCCGATCTAGATTGGGATATACAGAACGCTCGGAGGGTGTGTGTCCTGGTACCTCCGCATTGGTCGAATCGCTCAACAAGCACAGTACGCCTTTTTCTCCGTGTTCTGCTAGTTTTTGCAAATCGTAATGTTCCCCATCTACGGGAGTATGGTCTATTTTAAAGTCTCCCGTGTGAATGATGGTGCCAATGGGAGTGTGTATGGCTACGCTAAAACTATCGGCGATAGAGTGGGTGTTGCGAATAAACTCGGCTTTAAAGTGTTTGCCAATTTTGACAATGTCTCTGGGAAGAACGCTTTTGAGGGTAGTGCGATCGCTTACCCCCGCCTCTTCTAACTTATCGCTCAACAATGACATTGCCAATCTGGGACCGTAAATCACGGGGATGTCAAACTGTTTGAGATGATAGGCAATCCCCCCAATATGATCCTCATGACCGTGAGTTACAATCATCCCCTTGATACGATGGGCATTTTCCCGTAAGTAAGTCATGTCAGGTAGTACGATGTTGATGCCATGCATCCGATCGTCTGGAAAGCCTAAACCTGCATCTAAAAGAATGATGTCGTCTTCATATTCAAATACGCAAGTATTTTTGCCAATTTCGTGAAGTCCACCTAAAGGAATAATTTTTACGGTTGATTTTTTTGTTTTAGTAATTATTTTGTTCATACGTTTGCACTTTGTTTGAGTTGTTTCTACTTTTTTATTTGCTCAATAAAAACTGTAAAATTGACCTAGATTTTTTTGCTTGAGAAGTCTTTCTAGGAATAAAGTTTGAGTTGTTTTACTCGGTATTTAATGATTGGTGTGAATTAAATTATCGGTAAGGATTAGTCATAAAGTCTAAATGTATTGCAGTATTATTATGGCTTATTTGTCATTGATGACAAGCAATTTATAGTTTTTTAGTTATTTAATATTTTTATATCGTGCCAGACTATCAATAAAAACTTTGGCTATAACTTTTTAAATATAGTGTCAAATTAAGTCTAACTCTTTTAAAATTATTTTTAGTTTATCTAATAAATCTAATTGTAGCTCACATAAAGGTGTCCGCAACTTACCTAAGCTCCATCCTTGTAAATTGAGCGCAGTTTTAACAGGAATTGGGTTCGTAGTCATAAACAAAGCTTGAAACAAGGGAAAAAGTTTGACTTGAATAGCAGTAGCTTTTTGATTATCCCCTTGCACAAATGCTTCGATCATCTCCTGCATCTGGCGACCAACCAAGTGAGAACTGACGCTTACTACGCCAACGCCGCCTACAGTCAACATTGGTAGAGTCAATGCATCCTCCCCAGAATAAATAGCAAAAGAATCGGGAGTTAAGCACTGTATCTTACACGCTTGCTCTAGATTACCACTGGCTTCTTTGATTGCCAATATGTTGCCGACCTGCGCCAAATTGGACACTGTTTCTGGCTGTAGGTTACAGCTAGTCCTACCAGGCACATTGTACAACATCATCGGCAAATCGGGGGCAGCATCGGCGATCGCTTTAAAATGCGCGTAAAGCCCCGCTTGGGGTGGCTTATTGTAGTAGGGAACTACCTGTAAAGATCCATCCAGACCTAATTTTTCTGCCTCTTTGGTAGCAGCGATCGCCTCGGTAGTAGAGTTAGAACCAGTTCCTGCAATGATTTTGGCTCTACCGCCAACTGCTTGCTTGATTACTTTAAATAATTCGTATTCTTCTGACCAACTGAGAGTTGGAGATTCTCCTGTGGTGCCGCAAACGGCAAGACCATCGCTACCATTTTCAACTAAATAATTTGCCAATTTTTCTGCTTCTGCATAATTGACGCTACCATCTTCAGCAAAGGGAGTAACCATTGCCGTAATCACTCTACCAAAAGGTTCGTAGTTCATTAACTTTCCCAGGCTATTCTTTCACGCAGTTTAAATTAGAAACTTGTCACAGAATTAGCTTCTGTTAACAGGTTTTTCTCTAACAATAATTCGGCTATTTGAATGGCGTTGAGAGCAGCTCCTTTACGAATTTGATCTCCGCAAAGCCATAACTCCAAATTGTTTTTACTAGAAATATCTTGGCGAATTCTACCTACTAATACAGGATCTTTTCCTGTTGCATCGATAGGCATAGGAAAATAGTTGGCTTGCCAGTCTTCAACTAGTTTTGCTCCTGGAGCATTAGCGATTAATTCTCTGGCTCGATCTACATCGAAGGGGCGATCAAATTCTAGGTTAATTGCTTCAGAATGAGCCCGTAAAATAGGGACGCGAACGCAAGTAGCCGTTACTTTTAAGTCTGGTGCATCAAAGATCTTGCGTGTTTCGTTGACCATTTTCATTTCTTCTTCGCAATATCCATTATTGTCTAACGGAGAATTGTGAGGAAATAAATTGAAGGCAATGGGATAGGGTAAAACTTCTGCTTGAGGTTGTTTGCCGTTTAATATATCTCTTGCCTGTACCTTGGCTTCTTCCATTGCTCTAGCACCAGCTCCTGAAGCAGACTGATAGGTAGAGACTACTATGCGTTTGATTGGCTGTATCTGGTGTAAAGGATAAATTGCTATCCCCATTAAAATTGTCGTGCAGTTGGGGTTGGCAATGATACCTCGATGGCTAGCAGCAGCTTCGGGGTTTATTTCTGGAACTATTAAAGGCACATCGTCATCCATCCGAAAAGCACTAGAATTGTCAATTACCACTGCTCCAGCGGCTACAGCCTTTTGCGCCCAAGCTTTGGAAGTAGAACCGCCAGCAGAAGCCAAAACTATATCTACTCCAGAGAAAGAGCGATCGCTTACTTCTTCAACAACAATTTCTTTCCCTCTAAAAATAATTTTGCTTCCAGCAGATCGAGGCGAAGCCAATAGCTTTAAATCTTTAAGGGGAAAATTTCGCTCGGCAAGAAGTTCGAGCAGTTCTTTCCCTACTGCTCCCGTTGCTCCCAAGATAGCTACACTAACATTTCCAGCCAATTAAACATACCTCCGTTTTTTTCTTTACTTAATCCAAATGCCAATTTTTCTTTAAACCTATCTATTATCTCGATGCGTTCTCGCAGCCTCGAGGGATAAAAATTCTATTTTGCTGTCTCAAACCTGCTTCATTCTCTAGTAACATTCTTGCCAAGTTAACAGCTCAAATGCTTCTGCGATTACAATATCTATTTCTAATGCTCGACCGACTGTTGTGTTGTGTTGTATCGGTTGATTTTACCATAATAATCGACCCCCACCTTTTGATCATCAAGTAGAAAAAGTGTAGCTCGCTCGATAGATATACTATTATGTCTATTGGCTCAGAGGAAAAACTGTTGAAGATGATGGCTCATCTGATTCATATGAGAAACAGACAGACGATCTTTACGCTAATCATTAAAAAAGAGTGAAGTATAAAAAGTTTTAATCTTACCTTAAGTTAATCCTTATCTAGATCCGAAATAAAATCAATTAAGTAGTTTTGAGATAGAAGCAGTAAATGAAAGTAACCCAGGAAAAACTTCCAGAAAGCCGACTAGGTCTAAATATTGAAATTGCACCCGATGCGTCCCGCAATGCCTACGAAAAAATGGTGCAAAACCTTTCTCGCTCCAGCAACATTCCTGGGTTTCGCAAAGGTAAGGTACCGCGTCAAGTTTTATTACAAAGGATTGGTAACGAAAGAATTAAGGCTGCAGCCTTGGAAGAATTGATTCAAAAATCTTTACAAGATGCGATCGAGCAAGAATCAATTGATGCTTTGGGACAGCCAAACTTACGTTCTAATTTTGATGAGTTGTTGGGTCAATACAATCCAGGGGACGCAATTACTTTTTCGATCGCGGTGGATGTTCCGCCTACTGTAGAGCTAGCTGACTATAGTAGTTTAAGCGTTAAAGCGGAAGAAATCCTTTACAAACCAGAGAAAGTAGACGAATTTATCGAGCAGCGTAGAGAGCAAAAAGCTGACCTCGTTCCTGTAGAAGACCGTGCTGCTGTCATGGGAGATATTGCCTTTGTTGACTTTAAAGGAATTTTGACTGGGGAAGAAGAAGGAAAAGAAATAGAAGGCGGTAGCGCGACAAATTTCCAGGTAGAGATGGTTGAAGGCAAGCTAATTCCTGGAATGGTTGAAGGAATGGTAGGGATGAAGCCTGAAGAAACTAAAGAGGTGGATGTAACCTTCCCCGATGATTATCCTCAAGAAGACTTGGCAGGCAAAGCAGCAAGATTTAGCATCACCCTAAATGAGTTGAAAACTAAAGAACTGCCCGAGCTAGATGATGACTTCGCTCAAGACATCAGCGATGATGAGTTTGAAACCATGGCTGCTTATCGAGAATCAATCGAGAAGCAGTTTAAAGAGCAGGCAGAAAATCAAACAAAGAGTAACATCAATGCGGCGATCGCCGATGCTCTTTTGGAGCAAAATAAAATTGAACTGCCAGAATCCTTGGTGCAGGACGAAGTCACCAATGTTTTGACCAAAACCTTGATGCAAATGCAGCAAATGGGTCTAGACGTCAGACAGCTATTCAATTCTGACAATGTGCCTATGTTGCGAGATAATGCGCGTCCAGAAGCTACTACTAACCTAAATAAATCGTTAATTATTAAAGAGATCGCCAAAAGAGAAAATTTAGAGCCAGATAAAGCGGCGATCGATGCCAAGATAGCCGAGATTCGTCCAGAACTAGCAGGTCAAGAGGTAGACGAAGAACGTTTGCTAAACATGGTTACGGAAGATTTATTGAGTGAGAATACCTATGATTGGCTGCGAGAAAAAGCCAGTATAGAACTAGTTCCCGAAGGATCTTTATCAGAAAAGGCAGAAGAAGCAGAAGCAGAAAGTGATGAAGAAGTAGAAACGGCAGAGGTAGAAGTAGTTTCTGAGGAAGAATAACTAGAGCTTAAAAAGTGAAAGGACGAGAGATAAATTGCGATCGCAAAGTTTTCAATTATTTATGGTTTGAAAGTAAAGTTTATTGATTAGCCTAGTTTATGCATTTATCTCTCAATAACTCCTTTCCTTTTTTATCTTGAGGCATAATAAACAAAGATAACTGACATAAAAGATTGTCAGTATCTTTAGTTAAGCATCATGCTTGAAACTTAATATTACCCATATAATCTTTTAAATAGATATCTCATTGGCACAAATCTATGGTGGAATCGCTTTCAAACTACAACTTTGTTGTTAATAAAAATGCTCCTGATATTCAGTCCAAACAACCTTATGGCAACGTAGTTCCCATGGTTGTGGAACAGTCAGGTATCGGAGAAAGAGCTTTCGATATTTATTCCCGCCTCTTAAGGGAGCGAATTATTTTCTTGGGAACACCTATTGACGATAAAGTGGCGGATTCTGTCGTAGCTCAGTTATTGTATTTAGAAGCTGAAGACCCAGAAAAAGATATTCAGATTTATATCAACTCTCCTGGCGGTTCGGTTTACTCGGGTTTGGCAATGTATGACACCATGCAGCAAATTCAACCTGATGTTGTAACAATTTGTTATGGGATTGCCGCGAGTATGGGTGCATTTTTGCTTTCTGGTGGTACAAAAGGTAAGCGTATGGCTTTACCAAGTTCAAGAATCATGATTCATCAGCCTCTTGGGGGCGCTCAAGGGCAAGCTACTGATATTGAGATTCAAGCTAAAGAAATTCTCTATATCAAACAAAGACTTAATGAACTAATTGCAGGTCACACCAGTCAGCCCTTTGATAAGATAGCTGCCGATACCGAACGAGATTTCTATATGTCTTCTGATGAAGCTGTGGAATATGGCTTAATCGACAAAGTTATAACTAAATCAGAAGCAAGCTCACTTTCTACCTAAAATTGCTCAGCACGAGGTATATACATAAATGTCTAAATACGACTCTCATCTAAAATGTTCGTTTTGTGGAAAATCCCAGGAACAAGTAAGAAAGCTTATTGCTGGACCTGGGGTATACATCTGTGATGAATGCGTCGAACTTTGTAACGAAATTCTAGACGAAGAGTTAGTTGAAGATGGAGCAGTTGTATCTTCCTCTGCGGTATCTAGTAACCCCGAAGCTAAACCACCCAAGAAAAGAAAATCAAAATCGGGTGGTATTTCTTTTGGCGATATTCCCAAGCCAATTGAAATTAAAAGCTGCTTAGACGAGCATGTGATTGGGCAGGAAGAGGCAAAGAAAGTGCTTTCTGTTGGCGTCTACAATCACTACAAGCGTCTCAGTTTGGCTAACAAGACTAAAGATTCAGAAGATCCTGTGGAACTACAGAAGTCTAACGTGCTTTTGATTGGTCCTACAGGATGTGGAAAAACGCTGCTGGCTCAGACGTTAGCTAGAGTTTTACAAGTACCTTTTGCTGTTGCCGATGCCACTACCCTAACTGAGGCGGGATACGTAGGAGAAGATGTAGAAAATATCTTGCTACGTCTATTGCAGGTGGCAGACCTGGATGTCGAGGAAGCCCAAAGAGGCATCATATATATCGATGAGATTGATAAAATCGCTCGCAAAAGTGAAAATGCCTCAATTACTCGTGATGTATCGGGAGAAGGGGTACAGCAAGCATTGTTAAAAATGCTTGAGGGAACGGTAGCAAACGTACCGCCTCAGGGGGGACGCAAACATCCTTACCAAGATTGTATTCAAATCGATACTAAAAATATTCTGTTTATTTGTGGTGGTGCCTTTGTTGGTTTAGACAAAGTTGTCGAACGTCGTATGGGCAAAAAGTCGATTGGCTTTATCCAAAAAGGCGAAGCAAAACCTTCTAAGGAAAAGCGTACTGCGGATATTCTGCAAAAGCTAGAGCTAGACGATCTGGTCAAGTTTGGTATGATTCCCGAATTTGTGGGTCGAATACCCGTTACCGCTGCTCTAGAACCTCTAGATGAAGATGCTTTGGTAGAAATACTGACCAAGCCCAAAAATGCGATTGTAAAGCAGTATCAAAAATTGCTGGGCATGGATAATATCGAATTAGAGTTTACCGAAGGAGCAATAAAAGCTTTAGCCAAAGAAGCCTATCGACGAAAAACTGGTGCTAGAGCTTTACGTGGCATTGTGGAAGAACTGATGTTAGATGTAATGTATGAAATCCCTTCTCGCGAAGATGTGGCAAAATGTACGATTACGCAAGAGATGGTAGAAAAACGCTCGACTGCGGAATTAATCGTTCATCCTGCTTCCTATCGCAAACCAGAGTCAGCCTAGTGAATTGATTTAAAGCAGTTTATTTTAAAGATAAATTTTTGAACCAGACGCGAATACACTACTTTCGCGTTTGTTTTTTTAGGCATGAGTTTGTCTATGAAAGATATAATACTGATAGTAATTATTGCTCAGTAACTATTCCATGCCCGCAGAACTTCAGACTGAAATCGAACAGGCTGTATCTAGTCGTCGTAACTTTGCTATTATTTCTCACCCTGACGCGGGGAAAACGACTTTAACCGAAAAGCTGTTACTTTATGGAGGTGCAATTCATGAGGCAGGGGCAGTTAAAGCCCGTAGAGAACAGCGTAAAGCTACTTCTGACTGGATGGAAATGGAGCAACAAAGAGGTATTTCAATTACCTCGACTGTTTTGCAGTTTATCTACGATCGCTTTCAAATTAATCTGTTAGATACTCCAGGACACCAAGATTTTAGTGAGGATACCTACAGAACTTTAGCCGCAGCAGATAACTCGGTCATGCTAATCGATGCGGCAAAAGGGTTAGAACCGCAAACTCGCAAGCTATTTGAAGTTTGCCAGCTGCGATCGCTGCCTATATTCACCTTTGTTAACAAGCTGGATCGTCCAGGTAGAGACGCTTTTGAGCTAGTTGATGAAATCGAGCAAGAATTAGGTCTGCAAACTTATCCCGTGAATTGGCCGATCGGCATGGGCGATCGCTTTAAGGGAGTCTTTGATCGACGAGAACGTAAGATTCATTTGTTCGAGCGTCAAGCTCATGGGACAAAAGCAGCTAAAGATACAATTATCGAGTTGGGCGATCCGCAGATTGAAGATTTGCTGGAGCAAGAACTATACTATCAACTCAAAGAAGAGCTAGAAATACTGGATGAAGTAGGCGCGCAGTTCGATTTAGAGCAGGTTCATGCGGGTAAGATGACGCCAATTTTCTTTGGTAGCGCGATGACCAATTTTGGCGTGGAATTGTTTTTAAAAGCCTTTTTAGAATATGCTCAGATGCCCGAATCTCATAAGTCATCTTTGGGCGTAATCGAGCCAACTTATGAAGAGTTTACTGGATTTGTGTTTAAGCTTCAGGCAAACATGGACCCCAAGCATCGCGATCGCGTAGCCTTTGTGCGAGTCTGTACGGGAAAATTTGAAAAAGACATGACCGTACAGCATGCTAGAACTGGTAAGACAGTTCGCTTGTCCCGACCACAAAAGCTGTTTGCTCAGGGTCGAGAATCCTTAGATGAAGCTTTTCCTGGAGATATTATTGGCTTGAATAACCCAGGAGTTTTTGCGATCGGCGATACTATTTATAACGGCAAAAAATTAGAATATGAAGGTATTCCCTGTTTTTCTCCCGAAATATTCGCCTACCTAAAAAATCCCAATCCCTCCAAGTTCAAGCAATTCCAAAAAGGAATTACTGAATTGAGAGAGGAAGGGGCGATTCAGGTAATGTATTCTACTGATGATTTCAAACGAGATCCAATTCTGGCAGCAGTGGGACAACTACAGATAGAGGTGGTACAGTTCCGCTTGCAGAATGAATACAATGTGGAAACTAGAATCGAACCATTACCCTACAGCGTTGCTCGCTGGGTTTATGGCGGTTGGGAAGCACTGGAGAAAGCAGGTAGAATTTTTAACTCTATTTCTGTCAAAGATAATTGGGGCAGACCTGTATTATTGTTTAAGAACGAATGGAATCTGCGTCAGGTAGAGCAAGATATGCCCGAGCTAAAGTTGAACTCCATAGCTCCTGTCGGTTCTGGCATACAGCCAGACGAATAATTGCCGATGATGGGAATCGGCAACTTAATAGTTTTGATGGATCGTTGGCAACAGATAATTGATTATTTGTTGGGCTTGATTTAATCTGTTAAAGACTTATTTACAATCTTTAGAAAATTAAAGTACTGGCGTATGTTTGACTGTATTATTGTGGGTGCTGGTCCTGCTGGAAGTAGTTCTGCCTATCACTTGGCAAAAAAAGGGCATTCGGTGTTGGTACTGGATAAATCTACTTTTCCTCGTAACAAGTCTTGTGGTGGCGGTGTTTCTCCTGCGATCGCTGAGTGGTTCGATTTTGATTTTTCCCCTGTCATAAAAAATCGTGTTTCTCAGGTCAAATATACTTTCAACATGAAAGACCCCGCAGAAGTCGAGCTTAAAGGCTGTACTCCCATGTGGATGGTGCAAAGAGATGAATTCGATAACTTTTTAATCGAACAAGCGGTCGAAAAGGGTGCAGAATTTAAGTCTGATGCAGAAGTACAAACTATAAATTTAGAAAATGGCACTTGGAAAATAAATACCAGCATCGGTCAATTTGAAAGCAAATATTTAATTGCCGCAGATGGGGCAAATAGCACTACAGCCAAATTGTTGGGATTTGCTCTACCTCAACAAACTGTAGCTGCTAGCTTACAGGTTCCTGGAGAATTGAGCGATCGCCGCAAAATTACGGCTTTTTTCGATTTTGGCTCGCTCAAAAGTGGTTTTATGTGGTGCTTTCCCAAGGCAGATGGCTATTCTTTTAGCGCTGCCTATATTCGCAATCCCAAGGGCAAAGCCGAAGAGCTAAAAAAACAGCTCGATAAATACGTCAAACTATTCGATCTAGACCCCGAACAGGGAGAGTATACAGAGCATCCTCTCAACTTGTGGCAGAAAAATGCGCCTTTACACAGCGATCGCGCTTTATTAGCAGGAGAAGTCACAGGAATGGTCGATCCGCTAATTGGAGAAGGAATTCGCCCTGCTATGTATACTGGAGTTCAAGCGGCGATCGCAGTTAGCAATTCTCTTGCTGGCGATGAGAATGCTCTAGCTGCCTATAGCGAAACTGTAAATCAGCAGTGGGGAGCAAACTTTGCCAAGGCAGATTTTCTGGCGAACCTATTCTTTAAAGCTCCCAAAATTGCCTACAAAATGGGAGTCAAACGTCCAGCAGCAGGCAAGTTGATGGGTAAAATTCTGTGCGGAGAATTGAGCTATTCTCAGATTGCTGATAAAGCTACAAAAAAACTCAAATTTATTCCTGGAATTGGCTAAACTCAAATCAAGCTAAATAAGATAATCAATAATGAGCAATTTATAATAACCGCCCGCTAATTACTCATTATTGATTACCAAAATCCCCTTTTGCCACTGGGCATGACGGTCATCCAGTTAGTTTTAATTTCTTCAACTTGTTTTTGAGTCAGGTTGGAGTCTTTTAAATTTGCGCCGCAAAAATTCGCCCCTTTGAGCTTGACATTTCGAAAATTGCAATCTCTTAAGTTTGCTCCGCGTAAATCGATTCCTTCCATATTGCAGGATTTGAAAATAGATTTGTTTAAATCTGCATTACGCAACATAGCCTGGCGCATATCGCAGTTAACAAAATTGTTTTTGCTTAAGTCTGCATTTTGTAAATTAGTTCTAACCAGCTTAGAGTTGTGAAACTTAGATTCAGACAACTCTGCTTTTTGTAAATCTTGCATGCTCATATCTTTCATGCCAAAGTCTTTCCGACCCGAAGCATAAGATTTGAGGATTTCGTCCGCAGAGATTTTAATCGGTCTGGCGGGAGCTTGATGCTTTTTGCTCACCGAAGTAGAAGTACCTCTGCCAACACTAGTTCTTCTAGAGCTGCTGCGAGAATATCTAGAAGTGGCAGTACTTCTTGCCGCACTACGAGAGCTTCGAGAACCGTATGCTGTATTACGGCGGGATGAACCGATGCTATTTCGATTACGAGTAGTGATATTCGTATCTTCTTCCATGCTTGGAAAGCTCAACATGCTTTCTGACAGACTGTCGGCATGATGTTCAATATCTAGTGCTCTAAGTGCCTCTTCTGCTGTTTTATAACGGCTTTTTACAGCAACTTCTAACATTGTGGTCAATATTTCTGCAAAGCTGTCACTGACCTTGGCATATTTAAACCAATCAATATCACCCGTAATTGGATCGCAATCCATGTTCTTGGGTGCTTTTCCTGTCATTAAATACATACAGGTTACTCCCAAAGCATAGACGTCACTAGCATACACAGGTCGCATTGCTAGCTGCTCGGGAGGGGCAAAACCTGGAGTACCTACAGCGAAAGCAGTAAATGCAGTCTGGTTAGAGCCTCCAGCCCCTACAGAATTAACCTGATTTTTTACCACCCCAAAGTCAATTAAAACTAGCTTGCCGTCTATTTCTCGGCGAATGATATTGGCAGGCTTGATATCTCTGTGGATTACCTTTTGCGCGTGGATATCTCTGAGAATTACCAAAACCTCTTTTAATACTTGTCTGGCTTTTGCCTCACTTAAAACGCCGTTCTTTTTGACTTCCTGCTGGAGATTGTTGCCTTTGACAAATTCTTGGATTAAATAAAATTGCTCGCGGTCTTCAAAGTAATCCAGCAATCTGGGAATTTGAGGGTGGTTACCGACTCGACCTAAAGTTTTTGCTTCTCGTTCAAATAGCTCCCTCGCCATAGACAAGAAGTTAGGGTTGTCTGTGTTGGGGCGTAGCTGTTTGATTACGCATAGAGGTTTTCCTGGCAAAGCAAGATCGGCTGCCAGAAAAGTAGCTCCAAAACCTCCTTTTCCAAGACCTTTAACTAAGTGATACCGACCGTGTAATAGCAGTTTACTACCACAAGCTTTGCACAATTTTGCCTTGGGGTGGTTGACTGGTTTAGGACAGGATGGATTTAGGCAATAGCTCATTCAAAATACCTATGAAGCTCTGTCTGACAAGTGTGTTTCTAGAAGTATTTACTTCTTTGATAGCTTAAGATTTAAATTTCAAATAACTTATATCCAGCTTTTTCTCCACCAGCATATCCTAAAAATTTTAAAATCAGTTGGGAGAGACTACTTAAATGAACAGAAATTTAAGTGAGATAAAAGCACTAATTTCTAATTGATTTGATGACATTTATTGTGACTTTTTATGAACTTCCCAGTAACATCGTGCCGAGGAGCAATTGAAACAAAGTAGAAATTTAGCTAGCGACAGTTTCTGTTTGATTTTTTATAGTTGTATTAAGGAGTACCTGGGGAACAGGCAAGCAGGAAAATAACTAACTTTACCTAATTTATGGAAGTTACAGCGGTAATAGCTTTGGTAAATCAAGCAGTCTACGCTCAAACAAACAGACATCTCAGCGATCTTCAACAGGCTACGATCGCCAAAGTTTGGGAAGGTAAAAAATATCACGAAATTGCCGATGAATATGGCTGTACAGAAGGACATGCCAAAGATACGGGTTCTTTATTGTGGAAGTTATTATCAAAAGCTTGGGGCAAAAAAGTTACCAAAAGCAACTTTCGCAGTCTGAGCAAGCTGCAGCTAGAATCAGCAAACAAATTGAATTTTTTCTCTGAGGTCATAGAGCAAGAAGGCGTAGCTGGTGCCGCAAGAAAAAGTTTTTTAGGTAGAAAAAATGCGATCGCTACTCTACAGAATTTGATCTCACAAGGCTGTAAAGTTATTGTTCTGCAAGGAGAAGGAGGAATCGGTAAAACCACTCTGGCACAAAATTTCTTGGAAATACAAGATTTTGAATTAACTTTAGAAGTTTTAATGGCGAAAGAAACGGAAAATATTATCTCTGTTGCCAGCGTAATCGAAGAATGGTTGCAAAGAGACTTAGGTGAAGATTCTGGTAAAGAATTTGGCGTGACCTTAGCAAGGTTAAAAAGATACTTAGAACATCATCGAGTTGGTATTTTGATCGATAATCTCGAACCTGCTTTGGATAAGGATGGCAAATTAGTCCAAGAACACCGCAGCTATATTGAATTATTGAGAATTTTAGCCGACCCCAAAGTTAAATCGACGACCATTATTACCAGCCGCGATCGCTTTTGTGAAGCGGAAATAGACCTCGAACACTATCGCCTAACTGGACTAGATTTGGCTGCTTGGCGACAGTATTTTGCTGCGTGTCAAATCGAAGGGAAAGCTCGTGCAGTAGTCAAAATTCATCGAATATATGGCGGCAATGCCAAAGCTATGGGAATTGTGTGCGGCATTTTGCGAGAAGATTATGAAGGGGATGCAGATCGATATTGGAAGGAGAATTGTCACGATCCTTTGGCAGAAGCGGACTTAAAAAATTTAGTTGTCAGTCAACTAGATCGTCTGCAAAATTTAGACGAGCGAGCTTATTTGTTACTGTGTCGTTTGGGATGTTACCGCTATCAAGATTTGACTCAAATACCCCAAGCAGGGCTATTTTGTTTGCTATGGGATGTACCGCGCCCAAGATACAGACAGGTAATCAAATCGTTGAGAAATCGCTCTCTACTAGAATTTTCTCAAGGCAAGTATTGGCTGCATCCGATGGTGCGAGGGGAAGCCAGGGCAAGACTGTATCGATCTCCCCAAGAGTGGCAGAAGACTCATCATCAAATCGCTGATTTTATAACTAACAGCGTTGACAAAATTAATTCTATCCAAGACGCTTTGATTGCATTAGAAGCCTATTATCATTACATTGAGACTTCTGACTATGATTTGGCAGCTAAAGTAATCTTGCACGGCAGAGAAAACCAATGGGGTCAATTTTTGACTTTGGGAACGACTATGTACCGCTTGGGAATTATCCAGCCTTTATTAACTGCC
>JBCDCO010000036.1:0-28319 GCA_039181635.1 Cyanobacteria bacterium P01_G01_bin.19
GCTCTAATCGCCTTTTGGCTACCACTATCTTCTCGACTGTAGTTGGCGATAGACATCACGAATATCTACATTATGATGGGCGATCGCTACAAGAGTATGATAGAACAAGTCTGCCACCTCAGAGGCGATCGCTTTACCATCGTCATCTTTACAAGCCATAACTACTTCAGCCGATTCTTCACCAATTTTTTTGAGAATCTTATTATCTCCTCCTGCAAATAGCTGACAAGTATAGGAGTTCTCGTTAGGATTCTCTTGACGATCACGAATGACTCGATATACTTCTGATAAAGTATCTGCGGGGGGAGCTTTTTTAGTTTTATCCAACTGATGAAAACAACTACGTTCGCCAGTATGACAAGCAATATCGCCAATCTGTTCCACTGTAACTAGCAAGGCATCGCTATCACAATCGTAACGAAGCGATCGCACTTTTTGAAGATGTCCTGAAGTCGCCCCTTTATGCCATAATTCTTGACGAGATCTACTCCAATACCAAGTTTCTCCCGTTTCGATGGTTTTTTGCAAAGATTCCTGGTTCATCCACGCCATCATCAGCACCGTACCGTCAAGATAATCTTGAGCGATCGCAGGCACTAAACCCTGCTCGTTATAACGAATTTGATCTAAAGGAACCGCTAAATTATTGGTTTTACTTGAAGACATTGTTCTTTATCGCATCGATCGAAAGTCAGTCTTATATTGTCACGTAAAAAAGTACAATCTCCAAGCTTATTCCTATCTAGTTTTATCTAGCGATCGCCAAATAGTTTCAGATTTCTGATTTTAAGTACTGACAGAAAAAGTAGAAAATATCTTTGCCAAGATACTCGTATATTTAACCAAATCACCGAATTATTTGTTAAGTATTATTGATTTATACAAAGCTTTTATTCGCTCTTTCCAAAAATATAAGTTTGCAATTTTTATTTTGAAAAATAAGACTTAGCTAGAATTTTACTGTCGGAATTGATCTACTCAAGTTTTTAGCAATTATAACCTTTGTCAATTAACATCAGTTAGGACAGTTAGGACAGTTAGGACAGTTTTAAGTGGTCGATAATTGATTTTTTTGAGTCTATTGATTTTTTTGAGTCTATTGATTTTTTTGAGTCTATAAGTCCTATTATTTCGTTAACAATTAAATTTTGTCCGCACCATTGAATTAAGTAGTTTGAAACTAATCAGCTTGTTGTTGCTAGGGTTCAGGATCTCGAAAGTCAACTCTATTGCCACTTTGATGATTATGCAACAATATTTATTTTACACAATAAGTATTTCAACCAAAGCCTTTTTGTGAGCAAAAGTATTGCCCATTTTTTCACTTTTATTATCTAAAAAGCGACGCTCAATCGATCTAATAAGTTCCCCTTGATTTTTGATTGAAAAGTTAATTTTTAAAAAGTAGTTTCGCCTATCTTTTTCTTTACTTTTTGCTTTTATCTTGTAAAAGCCAATCGAAAACAATAAGTTTAAAGAATAACCATGAAACTTCAATTTAAAGCTCTATCTATTACTTTGGGTTTAGTCGCATTGTTGGGCGTTAGCACTTCTGTTAGAAGCAATACAACTAATGAAATCAGCCAGATCGACGACACCACAGAAATTTCTCCTGATGAAATTGAGCTACAAACTACAGAAGAATTTGAGAATACTGAACTAGAAGCCTCTGAAGAAATGGAAAGCGAAGAACTAGAAGCCTCTGAGGAAATCGAAGACGCTGAATTAGAAGCTTCTGAAGAAATCGAAGGCGAAGAATTAGAAGCTTTTGAAGAAATCGAAGACTCTGAATTAGAAGCCTCTGAAGAAATCGAAGACGCTGAATTAGAAGCTTCTGAAGAAATCGAAGGTGAAGAACTAGAAGCTTCTGAAGAAATCGAAGGTGAAGAACTAGAAGCTTCTGAAGAAATCGAAGGTGAAGAACTGGAAGCTTCTGAAGAAATCGAAGACGCTGAATTAGAAGCCTCTGAAGAGATTGAAGATGCTGAATCCGCTGAAATCGAGACTCCAGAATTAGAAGCTTCTGAGGAAATAGAAGCGGACGAACAATCCAGCATTGAAGGCACTATTGATGATGCAGTTGAATCTACTGAAGAAGCAGTTGAAGACGTTGAATCTCAGTTCTAAATAGTCTGCTCGATCCGATCGCATTAATCTAATCTAGCTACATTGACTCAAAAAAATCTCCCAAGTAATAAACTGGGAGATTTTTGATTTTCTGCCTGGTAAAAATGTTAGATCTCTTACATCGATGAAGAACTATGAACTTCGCTTTTATCTATCTCTAGCTCAATACAATGCACTTCCGAAGCATTATCTTTTTTTAAAGCTGCTTTGACCAATCCTAAAAATAGTGGATGGGGATTATTGGGGCGAGAACGAAATTCTGGATGAAACTGAGTAGCAATAAAAAATGGGTGATCGGGCATTTCAATGATTTCTACCAAACGTCCATCTGGAGATGTACCACTGATTTCGTAGCCTGTCTCGATTAGTAGAGTGCGATAGGCATTGTTAAATTCATATCTGTGGCGATGACGTTCGTAAATTACCTCGTTTTCGTACAGCGAACAAGCTAGAGTACCTGGTTTGATGCGACAGGGATAAGTCCCCAAACGCATAGTTCCACCTAAGTCTATTACGTCTTGTTGTTCGGGTAAAATGTTGATGATTGGGTTGGGGCTTTCAGGATCGAATTCAGAGCTATTAGCATCTTCCAGATTAGCTACATTGCGAGCCCATTCGATCGCACAACATTGCATTCCCAAACATAAGCCCAAAAAAGGCAGCTTGCTAGTACGAGCATATTCAATCGCAGCAACTTTGCCGTCTACTCCTCGAATACCAAATCCCCCTGGAACGACTACTCCCGCAACATCATGCAAATATTTAGCTGCTCCATGAAGTTCGATATCTTCCGCACTCACCCAGCGCAAATTAACTTCAGCATTGGCAGCGATCGCCCCATGTCCCAAAGCCTCAACTACAGATAGATAAGCATCACTTAGCTGAATATATTTACCGACGATCGCAATTTCTACGTTAGTGCGAGTAGAGTTCATTTTAATTACCAAATCGCGCCATTTTTCCAAATTAGGCTGACGTTGTTCGAGATTTAATAGCTCTAAAGCTTGTTGAGCCAGTCCTTCTTTTTCCAGAATTAAAGGCACTTCGTAGATAGTGCTGGCATCTAGAGAAGTTACTACGGAATCGACTTCTACATCGCAAAATTCAGCAATTTTTTCCTTGATCCCAGGAAATAAAGGGCGATCGCTCCGACAAACTAAAATATCTGGTTGAATACCAATCGAGCGTAGTTCTTTGACGGAGTGTTGAGTTGGCTTGGTTTTCATTTCTCCTGCTGCGGGAATCCAGGGAATGAGAGTTACATGCATATAAATTGCGTTATTTCGACCCACATCTTTGCGAAATTGGCGAATTGCCTCCATAAATGGCAGAGATTCGATATCCCCCACCGTTCCACCAATCTCCACAATCACCACGTCCGAACTAGTGTTTTTGGCAACGCGATGAATCCTCTCTTTGATTTCGTTAGTAATATGGGGAATAACTTGGACTGTTCCCCCTTCGTAATCTCCTCGTCTTTCTTTATTAATTACCGCTTGGTAAATTGACCCTGTAGTCACGCTATTGAGGCGAGACATAGAAGTATCGGTAAAACGCTCGTAGTGTCCCAAATCCAAATCGGTTTCCGCACCATCATCAGTAACAAACACCTCTCCATGCTGATAGGGACTCATCGTGCCTGGATCGACATTAATATAAGGATCTAATTTGAGAATAGATACAGAATAATCTCGCGACTTTAATAATCTACCCAAACTGGCGGCGACAATTCCCTTCCCAATACTGGAAACTACGCCACCTGTAATAAAAACAAACTTAGCCATAATATACTGATTACTTTCTATAGATGCTTAATGCTTAATGTCTACTGCCCAATGATTTGCCAAATAATCTTGTATATCAAAAAAATTTTGCCATGTTGTATAGGACTTATTTTCTACATCTAAATATCCCATAAGGCGATGCCTTCGGCTAGCTCCGCAATCGCGGGCAAATACCAAATCTGCTGCAAGTGCCATATTGATATCCGTAACCGAATCACCAATTGCAATTTTTTCCTCTGCTGGATATTGTGCCATAGCCTTCACTTTTGCGACCAATTCAGTGTCGCTCTCAAATTCTGAGTGCACTTTCAGTAGTTTTCCCGTGGTATCGACCTCTGCTGCGTGAATAGCAGTTACTTTATCGATTAATTGTTGCTCTTCCAACACTGCTCTGACAATATCGATTAAACCTCCAGAAATAACAACTAGAGGTATGTCTAAATTATTAAGAAAATCTGCAAATTCCCTCAATCCAGGAACTACAGGACGGCAAGCGATGTATTCTACAATTTCAGCATAATAGACAGAAGGAATCGAACCAACAGTTTGTCTAATGCCTTCTTTTAAAGTCATCTTGCGGTCAAAAATTATTGGCAATAGTTTGGCTGAGATTTTTGGGGCAAATTTTTCCAAGACACTAACAAATGTATCTTCTATCGTAATTGTCCCATCAAAATCGCAAAAAACAACTCGGTCAAATTTCATTATTTGTAATAAAAAGCGAATGTAAAACTGGTTATCCCTTGACCAGAAAACGTTATGATCGATCTATAGGTATACGTGTTAACAACTTAAAATACTATGGGAGAATCGAAACGCCGTAAAGCCGCAATGGGGGAACAGTATGGAAAAGATTCTGACAGAATCGTGTCCTGGTTGCCGATTACTAAAACCCAATCAGAAAAATTTCTTAAAATAACTACTACTGGTGCTTGGTTTGGTATTGGTATAATGATTGCCATCTGGTTGACTGTTAGGTTTATTGGACCAGCGTTTGGATTCTGGGAAGTTTACTAAACCAAACCTAGAACAGAATTATAAATAAAAAAATTAACTTATCGACATAATACAAAGCAGGTTAAGCAATGAGCGAACAAAATCCCTACGAACAACTTGGGGTCACCGAAAATTCTTCTTTTGAAGAAATCCAGGCGGCAAAAAAACGGCTTTTCGAGCAGTATGGCAATGATAGTGCCGTGCTAGAGACAGTCGAAATTGCTTACGATTCAATCATCATGGATCGCTTGCGGTTACGTCAAGAAGGTAAAATTAAAGTACCAGAAAAAATTCGGTTTCCCGAACGCGGTGTTGAAAAATCCTTTAAGGTTCCTCAGATTGTCAAAGAAGATTCAGCAGTCTGGTTGCAAGAGCTAATTGATACTCCTTCTCAAGCCGATATCCTTTGGCCCACTGGAATTTTCTTAACTTTATCGGCGATCGCAGTATTTGCTCAAAATACGGCTCAAAATCCAACATCTTCCATACTGCCATTGCTGATGGCACTGGGCTTTATTGCCAACATTTATTTTCTCAATCGCAAAGAAGGTCGCTCTGGTAGAGCATTTTTAATTAGTTTTCTGACTTTATTTGCAGGTATTGCCTTGGGTACTGGGCTAGCTAGCCTGCTTTTGGGTCAGGGAAATACTGCCTTAGGGCAAGATCAGTTTGCCTCGGCAGTGACTTTTTGCTTGTTTTGGCTGGTCAGCTGCTTCCTACGATAGGGATAGGAGTCTTAGCTGATTTTTTCATAATTGCTCAGGCTGATATTACTTTTTACAACTTAACTTTAGAGAATCGATATTTTCTCCGATGTCCCAAACATTAAAGGTTGGGACATCTTTTTACTTTTTGTCGGTAAACTTAATTTGCTCAAGCCAGCAAGCATATAGTCATTCCAAATAGAAATCATGCGAAATTATGTACTATTCTTTATTTCCCAGTCCCCACCCTCGACAATAACCTTATGCTTGCGGTATCCCTTCGGGACAACGGGGGAAACCCCCGCAACGGTTTTGCGAGACAGTCCGTTGGCGGGGTTCCCCCGCTTAAAGGAACTGTCGAGGGTGTCTCGCAATCCCCAGTCCCCAATCCCTTAGGCGAAGCGGTATCCTTTAGAACTAACGAATAAATTAAGATCGTAGGTCAATTAATTGGAACGACT
Organism: Cyanobacteria bacterium P01_G01_bin.19; assembly: GCA_039181635.1. Taxonomy (GTDB): domain Bacteria; phylum Cyanobacteriota; class Cyanobacteriia; order Cyanobacteriales; family Xenococcaceae; genus Waterburya. Next base: position 6,073 of record JBCDCO010000036.1, read on the forward strand.
ATAAAATTAGCTCGCAAGCAACATTTTTCAGATCGTTCTTGTGCTTAAAATACTTGAGATTAATACTTGTAGCATCTTGCAAAACTCGTTCAAAATTTTCAATGATTAGGAAATATTTATACGCTCTGCTGATTTGTCTGTCTCTATTTGCTGCCTTCGTTCCCAGAATAGCTAGTTCCAGCGTCAATACTTGTCAATATAATCACGAAGCTTATCAAGGATTGTCGATGAGCGAACTATCTCAAGAACTAAGCAGTACTGGATTGATCGGTAGGATTCATGGCGCGGCACCAGAATCACAAATGTATATCATGTCCGTGCGCGAACCAAATAATTTCTTCAATCATCTTGAATTTTCCTTGCTCCCACAAGACTCAAAAGCGATCGACACTCTCAAGCAGCTAAATCGTCACGATGCAGTGTGCGTTCGGGGAGAATTAATTGCCAATCCCAGTCCCCAGCCTCATATTAAACTCAGTTCGATTGAAATTTTAGAACCTTGGCAAAAACCACAGGGATTCGAACCTTATCAAAGACAGGAAAATCTACCAGATGAAATCAAAGAACAAACTAGCTTAATTGGTAAGGTACACGCCATCGGCGACGAAGGGAAAGTTTTGGTAGTTGGCTACAAAGACACAGTGATTCCTGTCTTTGTGACTGCTAACGAATACACTCAAGGGCTATATCGAGGAGACATTGTTGAGTTAAGCTATCAAATTCAACAATATCCTAATCGACCAGTTCACCTACAGCTAGATCTAGATGTCGAACAGCCTGTAAAGGTTTTAGATGCGATCGCATCTTGGAATAGTCAACCAAAAACTCTGACGGGAAAGCTAGTCAAATTTCCTCAAAGCCCTCAGCTTAAGTTCGATGTTTACGCTATGGAAGTAGATACGCAAAGCATCAAACGCTACTTTACTCTAATCAACTTTGAGGACATGACTGAATTCGAGAGAATCAGACAAAAACTAGCAAAAATTTGGGACGATAATTCTGAAGGGGGTATTGCTGACAGAAATAAGCTAATTAATCCTCAAGTTACCATTCAAGCCGAAGGAATCGCCAACATAATTTCCACAGAGCAGGCAAATCCCCAAATACTGCTCAACAGTGCCGAAGATGTTTATGTCTTAAATTAGAAATCGCATTTATTTCATAATAGTCATCGCCCATCGGCAAGATCTATGATCTCAGGTAAACATTACTTTCCGCATCACAAAAGCAATCAAGCTAATGGCGCATACAACAGCTATTTGTCCTGGAAGGGGCTGTAGTGAGTAAACCAAAATTGCTTCCCCAAGAGAACTAATATTATTTTCTAACCCGACCAAAAAGTAGGTTCCGATTAAATAGATTAGTCCGACAATATGAATTACCGCCAAGCCAACCATACAGCTAGCTAACAAAGATGAAAACTTAACCAAAGTCTGGAACGCCAACCAACCGCACAGCCAAGCAGCAGCGATAAAACCAAGCAGGTAGCCAAAATTTGGCTGCTGTAAATACTCTATCCCGCCGCCGCGATCGAAGATAGGTAGTCCCAACAAACCTAAGAAGACATAAATTATTTGAGATAACATACCTGCATTTTTGCCACCCAAACAGGCAATCAGCAAAACTGCACCAACTTGATAGCTCACTCCCAAAGTCTGTACGCCAAATCCATCGCCAAACCACGACCAGGGCGCGGAAAAACTAGATGCTGGAATAAAAGTACCCGCCACAGTCAAAATCAATCCCATTGCTGCCCACAATAATACTTCGGGCAAGGGAGGAACGTGAGCGCGGTTTGGCTTATCCAAGCGCAGATCTAGGCGATCACGCAGCCATTTATTTTCTTGTTGTAGAGCGTCTAAATTTTGTTGTTTTTGCTGCAAGATCTGCTGCAATCTATCGATTAAGATCTTAACCGTGTCGGGAGTAATTCTCCATTCGTAATCACTGATGTCTGAGTTAGGTTTGGGTAGTTGTTTGAGGTTAGCCATAGACTCAAGCGTTCGAGAGCATCTTACAGTGTAACTTCAGATTTTGAAATTGGCTGGAAAAATCTACAATTAGCAATTGACAGTTAATAGTTATCTATTCCTATTCCCTTGGCTGCAAATTCGGCTACAGTTTGCTCTGATAACTCGTGGGTTGCCATCGCCTTTAATATAGACATCGGTACAGTCAAAATATCTGCTCCAGCTCGGATAGTAGCGGCAGCTTCTTCAGGAGATTTGAGACTAGCGGCTAATATTTTAGTTGGGCTATTTTTCAAGACTTCAGCCATCTGACGTACCAATTCCAAACCATCACCCAAAAGTCTCGTAGCACGATTGACATAGGCGATCGCATATTTTGCTCCTGCTTCTGAAGCGATCGCAGCCTGGGCTGGGCTATAGATAGCAGTTACCGAACAATCGATAGAATCAGAAAGATGAGCGGTAACGCGAAAGCCTAGTTCGGTGGCGGGGATTTTTAAGACAATTTTTTCGCCAATTATTGACCGAGCTTGATTAGCTTCTGCCACCATGGCATCAAAATCTTGGGCGCAGAGTTGATAATATAGTTCTCCTGGGCAAATTGCACTTAATTGTTTTAGACAATCTTCAACAGATAAGTTACTTTTGTTCAATAACGTAGGGTTAGTGGTAATACCTTTTACCCAACCCATTGCTACGGCGGTTTTAGCTTCTTCAATGAGTGCCGAATCCAGATAAATCATGTTGACTACATAATGTGAGAATAAAAACAGTAAGATAATTTCTTAGTTTTGATTGAAGTAAACTAAAGACAATAAATAAAAGCTTATTTAAATAAAAGCTTATTATATGGTGTTAAGCTGCCAAAGCGAATTGAAAGCTCGTAACATATATATTTTGGGGAACGATTCTAGGAGACCATTGCACACATGGGAAAAGTAGTCGGTATCGATTTGGGAACAACTAATTCCGTAGTAGCGGTGATGGAAGGCGGCAAGCCTATAGTAATTGCTAATTCAGAAGGAATGCGAACTACCCCCTCTGTAGTTGGCTTTAATAAAGATGGAGAGTTGGTCGTAGGACAGCTTGCCAGACGGCAGAGCGTTCTGAACCCAGAAAACACCTTTTATGGTGTAAAAAGATTTATGGGTCGTCAATATGCCGAACTCCAGCCAGAATCAAAACGAGTTCCCTACACTATCAAAAGAGACGAGCTGGGCAATATTAAAATTCGCTGTCCCAAGCTTAAAAAAGAATTTGCCCCCGAAGAAGTTTCGGCAATGATCTTACGCAAGCTAGCCGAAGAAGCCGAGCGTTATTTGGGAGAGGAAATTACGGGAGCAGTAATTACCGTACCAGCATATTTCAACGACTCTCAACGCCAAGCTACCAGAAACGCTGGTCAAATTGCTGGACTAGATGTCTTGCGGATTATTAACGAACCTACCGCAGCAGCTTTGGCTTATGGCTTAGATGAGCGTCGCCCCCAGACAATTATGGTATTCGATCTGGGTGGTGGGACATTTGATGTCTCGATCTTAGATATCGGAGAAGGAGTCTTTGAAGTCAGATCTACCAGTGGAGATACTCAATTAGGCGGTAATGACTTTGATCGCCGTATTGTTAACTGGCTAGCAGAAGAATTTCTCCAGCAAGAAGGCATCGATCTCAGAAAAAGCGATCGCCAAGCTTTGCAAAGGCTAACTGAAGCAGCAGAAAAAGCTAAGATCGAACTTTCCAATTTGTCTGTCACCGAAATCAATTTACCTTTCATCACTGCCGACGAAAATGGTCCCAAGCATATCGAAATGAAGCTCAACCGAGCCAAATTTGAAGAGCTTTGTGGCGACTTGGTTAGTCGTCTGCGTCGTCCCCTCAAGCGAGCGATCTCCGATGCGGGTTTGGGTCCAATGGACATTGACGAAGTAGTATTGGTGGGTGGTTCGACTCGCATACCGATGGTGCAAGACTTGGTTCGCAGCTACATCGACCTAGAACCCAATCAAAACGTCAATCCCGACGAAGTGGTAGCGATTGGCGCGGCAATTCAATCGGGTATTATGACCAACGAAGTAAAAGATATTTTACTTCTAGATGTTACTCCCCTTTCTTTGGGTTTAGAAGCTATTGGAGGAGTAATGAACAAGCTATTGCCCCGCAATACGACTATTCCTGTCCGACGTTCAGATGTCTACTCAACCTCAGAGAATAACCAAACTGTAGTTGAAATTCACGTACTACAGGGAGAGCGAGAAATGGCAAGCGGAAATAAGTCTTTGGGGAGGTTTAAACTGACGGGTATACCTCCTGCTCCCAGAGGTGTTCCTCAGGTGCAAGTATCCTTTGATATCGATGCCAATGGTATTTTGCAGGTGACTGCCAGGGACAAAACTACGGGTAGGGAGCAAGGAATTACCGTATCGGGAGCTTCAACCCTAAGCGATTCCGAAATCAATCGGATGATTAAGGAAGCCGAAAAGTTTGCCGACGAAGATCGGGCAAGAAGAGAAAGAGTTGAAAAACGCAATCGAGCTAAAGCTTTGACCGACCAGGCACAGCGAAAGCTCAAAGAAGTAACCTTGGATTTTGGCAGTCAATTTGCCAGCTACTATCGTCGTCGGATTGATGTGCTGTGCGAAGAAATTCTCAAAAGTCTCGAACAAAACGACGAACGTACCCTAGATCGAGCAGAAGCCGATCTCAAAGATACCCTGTACGAACTAAATCGAGAAATTCGCCTACAGTATGATGATGACGATGATGACGATTTCTTAGGTGCAATTCGTAAAACATTCTTAGGGGATGATGACGATTACGTCACTGAAGACTATTCCTACGATCCTCGTCAAACTGATTACTATGGCGGTGGCAGTCGCGATCCCTACAGTAATCCTCCTGGGCGGAGTGGCAGCCGTGGAGGAGGATATAACGATTATGGTGCGGGGGGTGGAGGCTATCGTAATGAGCCAAGTCGTCCTAGCTATAATGACGATCCTTATGGCGATCGCTCTTCTCGCCCTGCTGCGGGATACGATGGCTATAGCGATCGCGGTGTCAACGGCGGATATGACGATCGCTCTCGCCGTCAAGATCGCGATTCCTACTCTTCTGGAAGAGAAAGAGATCCTTATGGCAGTCCTGCTCGCAATCCTCGCAGCGGTAGGCAAGACAGCTATCCTCCCCAAGACAGCTACAATAGTCGCAATACATCCCGCAACGATCCTTATGCCAACGACTGGGATGATGAAGATGATGAATGGTTCTAATCATCGAGCATTAAACATAAAACATCGAAAAGCAAAGATTTCCATCGTTTAATGCCGAATGATCCACGTTAAATGCTAAATGCTGAATGATAAATGAATCAAGTGCGTAATTATTATGAAATGTTGGGCGTTGACAAAAATGCCCCAAGTAATGAAATTAAAAAAGCTTACCGCACATTAGCCATCAAATATCATCCCGACCGCAACTTGGGTAATAAAGCCGCTGAGGAAAAATTTAAAGATATCAACGAGGCTTATGAGGTACTCTCAGATCAAACCCGACGGGTGCAGTATGACCAGTCTCTCAACCCCAAAAATTTTAGCAAAGGCAAACCTTTTGGCAACTTCGGACGTAATGCCAATGGTGGTCGTAGAGCAACAAATACTAGCACTGCCCCACGAGCGCGCAATCGGGTAGATCCGCAGGATTATCGCCCAGGAACTACAAAAAGAGCTAGGGTAGTCAACTCTCGCCCTCAGAGTCGAGATATCGAGGCAAAGCTGACTTTGAGTCTGGATGAGGCTTATCGAGGAGGAAAACGTAAAATCCGTCTGGAGGATGGCAGATCCCTAGAGGTAGACATGCCATCGGGAATGTTTAACGGACAGCGCATTCGCCTCAAAGGACAGGGAATTGAAGGAGGAGATTTATATCTCAAAATTACCGTTGCTCGTCATCCCTTTTTTGAAATTCAAGGGGGTAATATTTACTGTCAAATACCCGTAACTCCCACAGAGGCAATTTTGGGTAGCGCGATCGAAGTTCCGACCATTGATGGCTTGGTCAAAGTAACCGTACCCAACGGAGTGCGATCGGGTCAGAGACTGCGGTTAGCAAATAAAGGCTATTTTGATAAATCTGGCAACAGAGGAGACCAGCTAGTAGAAATTCAGATTGTTACTCCCAATAAAATTAGCCCTGAAGAAAAAGAGTTATATGAAAAGCTAAGAGAATTGGAGCAATTTAATCCCCGCCAAAATCTGATTGAGAATCTATAATCGTGAATTTTAGTTAAACTACAGGGGTTTCTCAGCAACTATTCATCTATGTGTATTTAAATAGCCTCTGAGAACAAAACGTCGAATCATCAGAGATAATCGGTCAGTGAAGTATTGAGCTTATTATCTCGACAGCGATCGACTTGTACAACACAAAAATTAAGTAAAAGGATTAGTTATCTGTGACTGAGATTGCAACTAACCAACAGCCCACCACATCAACTGCTGTAGATTACGATATAGAGTCAGCAGTATTGGAACGGTATCAAGAAGGTGCCAGACAACAGCAGCCTACTCTGTGTTGTCCCACCGAATATGATGGCAACTATTTGCAAATAATTCCTGACGAAATTATAGCCAAAGACTATGGTTGTGGCGATCCGACCCGCTATGTCAATCAAGGAGAAATCGTAGTAGATTTGGGTTCTGGTGCAGGAAAAAACTGCTATATCTTGGCGCAAAAAGTGGGTGAGTCGGGCAAAATAATTGGCGTAGATTTCAACGATGAAATGTTGAATTTAGCCCGTAAATATCAGTCTGAAATGGCAGAAAAACTAGGCTATGCCAATACTGAGTTTATTAAAGGCAAAATTCAAGATTTAAAACTACCCTTAGATAAACTACAGACATGGTTGCAAGATAATCCCGTCACCTCTGTAGATAAGATTGGCGATTATGAAGCTCAATGCGATCGCCTGCGCCAACAAGAGCCGTTAGTTGCTAATGATAGTGTTGATGTAGTTATTTCTAACTGCGTGCTCAATCTCGTTCGCCCCGAAGATAAACAACAGCTATTCACCGAGATTTTTCGCGTCCTCAAGCGGGGTGGCAGAGCAGTAATTTCTGATATTGTCTGTGATGAAGACCCCACGCCCAAAATTCTTAACGATCCCGATATGTGGAGTGGCTGTATTGCTGGAGCGTTTAGAGAAGATAAATTTCTCAAAATGTTTGAAGATGCTGGCTTTTACGGCGTGGAAATTCTCAAGCGCGAACAAACTCCTTGGCGGGTTATTGATGGAGTCGAGTTTCGTTCGATGACGGTAAGGGCATATAAAGGTAAGGAAGGTATCTGCTTGGAAAGAAAACAGTCTGTCGTCTACAAAGGTCCTTGGAAGCAAGTAATGGACGATGATGGTCATGTTTTCTGTCGTGGGGAAAGAATGGCTGTTTGCGACAAAACTTACAATATTATGACTAGCTGCTGCAGTCCTTATGCTAGTGATGTTATCGGTATCGAACCTTATGAAAACATTGCTTTAGAGGATGCTGAGGAGTTCAATTGTAAAACCAAAGCTGTTCGTCACGCTAGGGAAACCAAAGGCTCAGAATACAATTTAACTGAAACTAGCCAAGAAGATTGTTGTTCTCCTGGAGAATGCTGCTAATCTTCGACGACAAAAACAATTTTTGAGCTGTATTTGATGATGTAAAACCGAATTTGCAGCTCAAAACCAAAATTAATTAAGTAGAAATCAGGTGCGTCTATGTGGGTTTTTGCTGTTTTTGTGACGACAGTTTTTCTGGCGTATGCAAATGGTGCAAATGATAATTTTAAAGGAGTTGCCACTCTTTTTGGCAGTCAGACAGCTAACTACCGAGTTGCGATTTGGTGGGCTACAGCTACTACCTTTACTGGCTCGGTATGTTCGGTAATTTTAGCCAATGCCTTACTCAAAAATTTTTCAGGTAAGGGTTTAGTTCCAGAAGCAATCGCCGATACTAGTTCTTTTCATGTAGCAGTAGCTTTGGGTGCTGCTCTGACAGTTATCCTAGCGACGGTGACGGGATTTCCTATTTCTACTACTCATGGCATTACTGGAGCTTTGGCAGGAGCTGGATTAGCGGCAATCGGCATGAATTTAAATTTTGCTGCTTTAGGAAAATCTTTTTTCCTGCCTCTAATTGCTAGTCCTCTGATCGCAACAGTACTGGGAATTTTTCTATATAGTCTGCTGCGCTACTTGCGTAAGTTTTTTAAAATAGAAAAAGCCTGGTGTGTATGTGTCGGCGATCAACAAAAGCTAATTCCCTTGGGTGCTGAAATGAATGATAGCAATATGGCGATCGCCGCTAACGCAGATATTGCTATCGATACTAAGGAAAATTGCAGTCAACGTTACGTTGGCAGTTTCTGGGGTATTGATAGTCAAAAACTAATTGATATTTGCCATTTTCTGAGTGCTGGCGCGGTCAGTTTCGCTAGAGGTTTAAACGACACGCCTAAAATTGTTGCGCTGTTATTGACCGTAACCGCTTTTTCAATTCGAGGTGGAATGCTAGCTGTTGGTTTAGGTATGGCAGTTGGTGGTTTGCTAAACGCTCGAAAAGTAGCGATGACAGTAAGTAATAAAATTACCACTCTCAACCCAGGAAAAGGATTAGCAGCCAATGTAGTAACTGGTTTTTTGGTGATTTTTGCCAGTCGCCTGGGCGTTCCAGTGTCTACCACTCATGTTTCTGTAGGTTCAATTTTTGGCGTAGGAGTTGTTTCTAAGACCGCACATTTTGGAATGTTCTCTAGGGTGCTTAGCTCTTGGTTTTTAACCTTGCCGATTGCTGCTGCTCTCAGCGGCGTTGTTTATTTTCTGTTGCCCAAATAAGCATTGCTCACTATATTTTCATAGTTCCATTTCAAGCTAAGTTCTCGACTCGCGGCTTACCGTCAGCTTCAATCCAAATTAGCTGCTGAATGCGACAGGTTCTGGCATACTGTTTGATCGCTATTTTTGATCGCTCTCCTAAATCTATTTCTACCCTAGCTGCGTCGTTTTCTTGCCTTAATTTACGGGCATATTTGAGTGCGGCAACTTCAACTTCTGTAGTGGTGGGAATAATCAGACAGTCGCTTGTAGGGGCTTGCTGGGGCAATCTAGTAGTAGAAAGCAAACAGGAGTGTAAATCTTCAATAGACATGGAAAAACCAATGCCAGGAGATGACTTGCCTTGGGGATCGTATAGTCCCAGAAGCTGATCGTAGCGTCCTCCTTCGGCTAGGATGTAAGAGTCGCGATCTTGGAAACATACGGCTTTAAACACAATTCCCGTATAGTAATCAAAGGTTTGCAACAAACTCAAATCTAAAGTCAGAGGCAAAGGTTTTTCGCTACTGTTGTCGAGCAATTCGATCAGAGAGCGGAGATTGCTGACTGTCTCTTTAGCATCAGCATCTAAGTCTAAATCGGATATTTTACTCAAAACAGCGTTGGGCGTACCTCTAAGATCGAATAACATCAATGCTCGCTCCTGCAAATCTTCGGGCAGTTCCAAACTTTCTAAAGTAATGCGGTCGAGCTTCGCGATACATTTACGGACTTCGGTACGAATCGATTCGGGAAACATCGATAAAAGCGATCGCGTCAAACCTGCTTCGCCAATCAAGATCGACCAATCAGGAACGCCTAAATCCGTCAAACAATCAGCCAGTAATAAAATAATTTCAGCATCAGCCAGTACGCCTCCTGCAAACAACAGCTCTACCCCAGCCTGATAAAACTCTAATTGACGACCGTGATGACTCTGAGAAGGGTTACGAAATACGTTTGCTCGATAGCAAAGACGTTGGGGATAAGTATTTCCTGCCATCCTGGTTACTGCTGCACGGGCTATAGAAGCAGTTAATTCAGGACGCAAGCCCAGAGAGCTTTCACCGTTATTTCTGAGCTGAATCACTTTGGAAGGTTGAATCGCACCACCTGCGGTCAAAGTATCCAACCATTCTAAAGTAGAAGTAACAATACGCTGATAGCCAAATTTCTGAAATCTATGTTGCAGGCGATCATTGATCCAGCGTTTTTGCTCTACCTCCAAGGGTAGTAAATCTCTAGCTCCAGCAGGGGGTTGATAAATCATTTCAGGTCAAAGTAAGGCTTCACATTGAGCGATCGCCGTCTGTGAGGCAATCTTTACTTGTGTAATCTTACCGTGGAATGCGCTACTCCTTTTCTGAGTGGGGAATGCACCCAATCTTATGACCTAAATAAAGCTCCGAGTCGGCGAGTCGGCGAGTACCAATTACTTCTTTTTCGTCCCGAAAAAGCCGCTAAAAAAGCCACTGTTGCTAGATTTAGCGTTAGGGTTAGAACTGCTTTTCTTGCCTTTATTTTTATTTGCGTTTGCTCTCTTGGTCATTTTATCAAGAGCTTTCTGACTTTCCATCACAATAATGTTATTTGGATCTGCTTTGCTCGCTTTGCCAATATGAACTTTTGCCATAGTTAGCTGATTTTTTTGCAAGTAAGCCTGACCCATTACGGCGTGAGCTACTGCGTGATTGGGATCGATTCTCAAAGCATCGCGCAATTCTGTAACGGCGCGATCAAAATCTTTTTTAGCAATGTACTGTTGAGCACGTCCTACAAAAGCATTAACTCTAGAATCCGTACTGGGTTCTTCTGCCTTGGTCGATTTTTTAGGGGCAGCAGACTTTTGACTAACAGTAGATTTACTCTGGTCAATCGTCTGCTTGTCTAAACCTTTGCTTGGTTTGGCGGCAGAATTATTTCTATTTGCAGGTTTTGGGCTATTAGAGTTGGCTTTGACTTTTCTTGCTTGTTCCTTTGCAGCGAAGCGATCGCACTGCAGCATTAAATAAACTAGATTTAGTTCGCTGATTGCGCCTATATTTTTCGATGCCAATTCAATCGATTTATACTGATCTGAGGCAAGTTTTTTTAGCAGCTTGCGATAAACTAGCTCAGCACTATCTCCTGCCTTAAGTAGCTCGCGAGCTGCTTCAGTGGTTAAGGTAACTTTATCTTTATTTTCTGCTAAACGCTTGCCGATCTGAGTTAAAACTAGCTGATGCTCGGCAAAGTTGCTTTTTCGAGACAGCTGTTCGTAAGCAGGATTGACTAGCTTTGACAAAATCTGACCAGCCAACTTCATTTGTTGTGGATCTTTACGACATTTGTCTGGATGGAGCTTTTGAGCGATTTTTAGATAGCTCAGACGGATCTGCTTGGGTTCTGCGTCTAACGATACACCCAAAATTGCATGATAATCTGTCAGATTAAGCTTAAAAAGCCCGTGTTTAATTGCAAGAGACATAAGCAAGAAAATTTTTGAATAGTCAGCAAGAAAAAATATCTTTGGCGATCGATAGCGTCAGTCAGAGATTACTCCGCCGTGCGGACTGGAGTCCGCCGACTTCGCTTCGCGAAGGCGAATCGCTCCAGCGATTGACGAAGCCTGCTCTGACCGTTGGTCAAGATAGTGTCTGTACAATTTATTGTTCCCTTTCTCGGCAAAAAAATGTTGTTATTGGCTCAAAAAACTTTATCTTGTTCTTTTTAATGAGCGATCATTTATCTACAATTCCAATATGTTGAATATAAGCTAGCTTGCTAATAATTTATGAACGAAACAGTTAAATTCCAGCCAGGAGTAGAATCTAAGATCGAGCAAAAATTAATCCTGATGCAGCTATCGGATTCTTTTTTTCCTTCTGGTTCCTACACTCTTTCTCATGGTTTGGAATCTTTAGTACAAAACAGCCAAATTAAGCATCCTAGTGACGTAACTGCTTTTCTTAAAGTACTGCTGCATAACAGAATAGGTACTTGCGATTTAGTTGCAGCGATCCACAGTCATCAGGGCAGCATGGATCGAGACTTAGCCCGAATAAGAGAAGCAGATGCACGACTGTTCGCGCAAAATGCGATCGCAATTACTCGGCGAACTCAACGTCAAAGTGGCAGAGCCTTACTGACGGTTGCCCGATCTACTTGGCAGAGCAAACAGCTAGAAATTCTAGACAGCGATCGCATTTCAAATCGCTTCAACTGTTTGCATCCTGTTGTCTTTGGAGTGGTGGGAAATCTTGCTGGTATCGATTCCACCGATACTGCTCTAGCATTTTTACATAGTTTTGTTACGGGCATACTCGGCGCAGCAATTAGGCTGGGAATATTGGGACATCTTCAAGCACAGCAAATATCTTTAGAGCTGAGGTCAGATATGGAAGCAATATTACCTGCTGCATTTTCACTAAAAATAGATCGAATGCACGCTTGTACTCCCACTATCGATCTAGCTCAAATGCGCCACTCAAGGTTAAATACGCGGCTTTTTGCCAGTTAATTTTTGGTAAACACTTTAAACCGCCAAAATTACTTCCCAGCTAGAATTTAAAAACAAAATTACCCTTGACAAAATACACATAACTTAACAATATAGCTGCACTTGTCAAAATAAGTGCTAACATCAAGTTTGAGAATTAAAGATGTAAAAGTAGAGCTTGTATTCAGTATTGTAGGTTTGTGCCACAAGGTATTGATTTAACGTTTTTCTAAAAATATCGTCTCTCTCAGCGCAACATTCAATTTGGAGACAGTCAACTAATGTCAATTTATATAGGTAATTTATCCTACGAAATCAACCAAAACGACTTAAGTGAAGTTTTTGCAGAATATGGAACAGTTAAACGAGTTCATATTCCCACAGATAGAGAAACAGGTCGCGTCCGTGGATTTGCTTTTGTAGAAATGGAAGCGGAGTCTGATGAAGACAAAGCTATCGAAGCCCTAGACGGTGCGGAATGGATGCAAAGAAGTCTTAAGGTCAACAAAGCAAGACCTCGCGAGAATCGCAATTCTTTCAGCGGTGGTCGAAGCAACCGTTTCTAAACCCAGAGTTTGAGACTCATTCAGTTTATTTAATTTCAGTCTTTGAGAATTACCAAGATTCACTTCTTTAGTTTTCTCAGAGGCTTTTTTGTTTGACTATATTATCTTCTACTAGGAAAAGCTGAGAGCTGAGAGCCATACAACAGATATCCTCCCAAATCTCAGTTTTTCAGCAAGCCCTATTTAGCTAGTTTGAGGATCGCCGATGCAATCTCCATACTTTCTTCATACAGCATTTCTCGACCCCATCTTTGTAGCTGTTGACCGAGTAACTCTTCCGTTTTTTGATCTGATACCGAAGTTACCTGCTCGATATAGCAGGATTGCGCGCCACCGCCAGCTTCCATTCTCATACAGCCTGTGGTACTCGAACAAAGAACCGTACAGCAGTCGGCATCCAAATTAGTCGAGCTAAGACGCAAGCTAATTAAATCACCAGGAATATCTCCCCAATCAGCGGTAGGAATACCAGCCAATTCTGCTTCGATATCTCGTTGTTTATCATCGGTAAATTTAACTTTGCGAATGTCATAATCTCCCCCCTCGAATTTATATTCAACGGGAGCCCAATTAAGACGACTAGCCAACCATCCCAAATACATTAGAGCCTGAGATTGATTGCCCAATTCATAGTCAATTGTCACCCTATCTACTTCGTAAATTTCGGAACGTCTTTCTGGGGGATCGAAAGCAGCAGCGGCTAATTCTTGCCAAGGAGCGAGTCGGCGCCAGTTGAGATCGGCAAGAGCAGTATCCTGCTTGAGCAAGGCAGCTAAAGTTTTAAGATCGTCTTCTGGATGGACAAAACTACTAGAATCAAAAATTACCGTGTCGCTAGAAGATACCAAACGCTGAAAAAGAGGGTGTTCGGGCGCAGGAGTAGCTTTCCACCACACAAATTTAGGTAAATCAGCGATCGCCAGTTCGGCAATAATTCCGCCAATTCTTTCTAGAGCTTCAGCTGTGCCGCTTAGGGTAATGTACTCACAACATACAAGAGTATTTTTGCTTTGCTTTTTGATCGGGCAATACGCCGACACTTGAGCTTTTACTCCCGTATCTTCTCCCAAAATGGGGCAAAGAGTAATAATCCGACAGGGATTGGATGAGGCGATCGCATCGGCGGTAATGCCTGCAGAATCGGGACTGTAGTTAATAGCGGCAGTTTTATTTTCTGAGGTTAGCTTGTCTTCTGCTTTAGCTTTGGCAAATTCTGTCTGCAGCTTGGCAATTAACTCCTCATCGGATTTGCCTGTTGGATTCATATCATAAGCCTTTTGAGCCGCTTTGATAGCAGCTTTGGTTCTAGGACCTGCGATACCGTCTATGGGACCCGTATAGAAGCCTAAAGAAGCCAAAACCTGTTGCGTGCCATCTGGTTCGTAAACAATCAGGCTAAAGGTTGCAGCCCTAGTTACGGCTACTGCATCATCATCTAAACCTTGAGTTTGCCAAAGCGATCGCAATTCCGCCTCAATTTCATCGATGGATACGTCTTTGGGTGCTTGTAGAGATACTATTGGTGAAACCATTTATCTTTTACCATTTATCATTTAACATCGAGCGTCGAACATTCGTCGGGCGAGCGAGAAAAATAACGACATATTATGTCTGTATTTAAAATTATTAGTTTTAAAACTTGCCCACCATAATTATTACAATCTTCTCCAGCGGCGTCTGTCACGATTGAGCATCATTTCCGCTTCCGTTGGTTGCCAGGTTCCAGCTTCATATTGGGGCATTTTACTCGGATCGCTAGGAGATTCCCAGGCATCGATTAAAGGTGTGACGATATTCCAAGCTGCTTCTACCTCGTCGGCACGAGTAAACAATGTTTGATCTCCCAGCATACAGTCTAACAACAGACGATGATAGGCATCAGCAGTAGCCATTCCAAAGGAAGAACCGTAGCTAAAGTCCATATTAACCGTCCTAGTACGAAGATCTGGACCAGGAGTTTTGGCTTCAAACTTTAGGGAAATTCCCTCATTGGGCTGAATCCTCATCGTCAGGACATTCGGGCTGGTTTGCTGGGCTGCAGACTGGAAGATCAACAGCGGCACTTCGCGGAAATGAATGGAAATTTCGGTGACTTTTTTGGGCATGCGTTTGCCCGTACGGAGATAAAATGGAACTCCTTTCCATCGCCAGTTATCTATTTCCAGCTTTAATGCAACAAAGGTGGGCGTGGTAGATTCTGGATTTACCCCATCTTCTTGACGATAGCCTTGAACGGGTTTACCTTTCATCCACCCTTCAGAATATTGCGCGCGAATGGCTGATTGCTCTAAATTATTGGCATTGGCAATGTGAGTTGCTTGGAGCACTTTAGTTTTTTCGCTGCGAATACTGTCTGCATCTAGCGAGTTAGGCGGTTCCATTGCCGTGATCGCAAATAGCTGCATCAAATGATTTTGCAGCATATCCCGCAAAGCCCCAGAGGTTTCATAATATCCCGCCCGATCTTCGACACCAACGGTTTCGGCTACGGTAATTTGAACGTGATCGACAAATTGACGATTCCATAAAGGCTCAAAAATAGCATTGCCAAAACGGAAAACCAAAATGTTTTGAACCGTTTCTTTTCCTAAATAATGATCGATACGGTATACCTGTTCTTCTTTACAAACTCTTTGTACGGCTCGGTTTAATGATTTTGCCGAACTCAAGTCCTTACCAAAAGGCTTTTCAATCACGATGCGATTTTTGATCGCGTCATCGAGCATTCCTGCTTTACCTAACTGCTTTAAAGCGGGCTTAAAAAATTTAGGCGATACGGCTAAGTAAAAGACGCGATTGCCTCTAGTGCCTCTTTGACCATCTAATTCGGATAAGAAAGCTTTTAATTTTTCATAGCTGGCTTCCTCATCCATATTGCCAGAACAGTAGAAAATGCCGTTGGCAAAGTCAGACCAGAGTTCTTCATTCCCTACTCCTTTGCCAAACTCGTCTATTCCTTCTCTAAGGTGCTGGCGAAAAAACTCATGACTCCAATCTCGGCGAGCAACGCCAACAATAGTCATCTCTGCTGGTAAGCGACCTTCCCTTTTAATCTGATAAATTGCAGGAATGAGCTTTCTTTGGGTGAGATCTCCTGAGGCACCAAAAATGACAATTATGGCAGGATCGGCAGTACGCTCCTGTTGCAAGCCTACTCGTAGCGGATTTTCTAGTATTGCAACCATGCTTTGATTTGTGGGTATTTTTTAAACTTATAAGTTAATGATAAGGTCAAAGGGAAAAGGAAAAAGGTTAAAGGGAAGAAGCGAAGTCTTTCCAGTCCTCAGTCCTTTATTCCCTTAGTCTCCTAGACTTTAGCTATTTGTTTCACCTTTGACTCCAAAGAAGACATCAAAGATTCAAAAGGCTTGATAAATTTATCGATTCCTTCTTCTAGCAATTCATCCATTACTGCATCGAGGTCGATATCTACCGCATCATCTTTGAGACTTTCGATAATCTGAGTTGCCTCATCCAAATCGGTTTCGATTCTGTTAGCGGGATCGCAGTGATCTACACAGGCATCAATGGTATTGGGAGGCAAAGTATTGACCGTATCTACACCAACTAGCTCATCTACGTACATCACGTCGCTATACTCTGGGTTTTTGGTACTGGTACTCGCCCACAACAAACGCTGTACTTTAGCACCTTTTGCCGCTAGAGCTTCCCAGCGATCGCCGCTAAAAATTTCTTTGTATTTTTGATAAGCAATTTTGGCGTTAGCGATCGCCACTTTTCCTTTGACTGCTTCTAATTTTGCTTTGGCTTCTCCTTCAGCAGAGCTTAATTTGCTGTCGATGCGATTGTCGATGTTGCTATCGATGCGACTGAGGAAAAAGCTGGCTACAGAAGAAATCTTGCTAATATCTTCTCCTGCTGCAGCGCGTTTTTCTAAACCTCTGATATATGCCCAAGCGGTATCGACATAACTTTGAACGGAAAACAGCAAAGTTACGTTAACACTAATGCCATCGGCGATCGCTTGCTCTACGGCGGGTAATCCCTCTGGAGTACCAGGAATTTTGATCATTAAGTTGGGGCGAGCAATGGTTTTGTAGTAGCGACGAGCTTCTCTAATGGTGCTGTCTGTATCTTTAGCCAAATCTGGGGGAACTTCAATACTGACATATCCATCTAAACCATTGGTTTCTTCATACACGGGTAGAAAGATATCGCAAGCATTGCGAATGTCCGTGAAAACCAAATCTTCATAAATTTCTTGAACCGACTTACTAGATTCGATCCCACTTTCGATCGCCTTGTCATAGATTTTGTTACCTGCGATCGCTTTTTCAAAGATAGCAGGATTAGAAGTAATTCCTCTGATACCCTTATCACTAATGGACTGCTTCAATTCTCCCGATTCAATAATGTCACGACTTAGATTATCCATCCAAATGCTTTGACCGTATTGACTGCCGATTTGTACTATAGGGTTGGACATGATTTTTCTTAATCTCCTTTCTACACTTAACTACTAAAATTTCTGGGCTACACTAAAGCCTGCTTTTCAGTTTCGCGACGCGCTCGATCTTGAATAAAAGACTCCACTAATTCCACATCTTCCGTACTGCCAATAATCAAGGGAGTACGGTAGTGTAGTTTATCTGGCACCACGCTTAGAAGCCTTTGAGTACCAGTGCTAGCCTTGGCTTGAGCTTGCTCTGCTAACAACGCCAAGGGCGCAGATTCATATAATAATCTCAGCTTGCCTTCGGGATTTTTCTCTGTCCCTGGATATAAAAAGACACCTCCTTGAAGTAAGATGCGATGAAAATCACCTACAAGAGCTCCACTGTAGCGAGAGGTGTAGCCTTCATGACGATGAACGTAGCGAATGTATTCTCGAATTGATTCGTCCCACTGCCAATAGTTTCCTTCGTTGACGCTGTAGACAGAACCGTGTTTGGGGATAGTAATGTTTTCCTCTGCCAGGATAAATTCTCCCAGGCTGGGGTCGAGAATAAATGAATGCACGCCTTTACCCAGGGTATAAACCAAAACCGTTGAAGGACCATATAAGATATACCCCGCTCCTATTTGACGATCGCCGTCAGCTAGTAAATCTCTCGCTTCGCCGTCAAGATCGTTTCCCTCTTGTTGACGCAGGGAAAAAATCGAGCCAACGTTCAGATTAATATCTACATTGGAAGAGCCATCAATCGGATCGTAAAGTAGGGTATAGCGTCCGATGGGGCAGTTTTCGGGAATGTAGTAGGGTCTTTCCATCTCTTCAGATGCTAGACGGCATACCAAACCGCTTTGCTTGAATACGGAAATAAATACATCGTTGGCATAGATGTCCATTTTCTTGACCGATTCTCCCTGGACATTGGTTTCTCCAGTAAAACCTAATGCTCCAGCCATCAAGCCAGCTTTACTCAAACGGCGACTCACCAATTTGGCAGCTAAGGCGATGCGATTCATGATTGCGCTGACGTCTTGCGCCTGAGTCCCGAAATCTGAAAATTGTTGTAGCACGTGCCTTGAAAGAGTTTGACAATCTCTATCCAAGCTATACTCTGGAATTACAGCGTTGTCCAAATTTTCCATGAAATTAAGATGAGTGAATCTTGCATCTCCTGCCTTCTGCCCTGTCTGAAAGTACAGAGCGCGGTTGAGGACAAGAGCTAAACATCATTACTATATGCGGCGATCGCCAAGCAATTTCCCAGAAATTAAATTTTTGATTTAGTTTCTGGACCTTGCAGGTTAAAGATTTTGCTTAGACATAAAGTAACGCTGGGTGCCTGATAGTTTACTTTCGTAGTTATCGATTACACCATATACACTCATCTTAGGAACGGATTTTCTCTGTTAGTAAGAAGCTTAATACTAGCTTCATTTTATGGCTGTTTTTTGCTGTTATCTATACAAAAATTAATTGATTCGAGTCAAGAACATCAAAATCTCAAATTGCGCTTTAAATATCGGTTGCTAATCAATATCGATTGATTGAGGTTTGCTATTATTGTTATTGGAAGTGCTAGAAGTACTGCTGCCAGAGCGATATCCTTGCTGTTTCAACCAGTCAGATAAAGGCTCTTCATCGAGTTTTAGCTGTAAAATTCCCGACACAAATCCGCCAGTAAATGCGACTGGTTGTTGGAGCAATTTTTGCAATGCAGGTGCTAATTCAGTTAAGAACATAGATTTGAAAAATAAAGGTTGTGACTCAGAACAAATATTAAAGTTTTCCTGAAAATTGTAGCGCAATCACAACAACCCTAGTACCGCTGCGAGACCGAAAGTAAGGCGTTTAGTTAGCCGCAACTTATGCGAAGCGGTATCCTTCAGGAAATCCTTTAGGGCGGAAGTCAAAAGTCAGAAGTCAGAAGTATCTAACTGTAGAGCTTTGAGCATTTACTAATGGTGACTGTATTTACGCCCACGTCTACTAGTGATACTGTATGCTATGAAAAATATATTTAACAAACATCCTAAATGTTAAGCTGCAGTTAAAAATTTCTTGGCTGCGAAATATTCTCAAGTGTTGCGGATTTTTGGTCAAAATAGCTGCATTATTTGATTGAGATATCTTACAGGTAATATATATCTGTTAAGTTAGTCTGTAGAACCTACACATTGGTTTTTATTAGGGTAAGAATTGGGTTTAATGCCAGTAGTGAGTCTTTTTGTTGATCGGGCTGTTTTTGAGAAATGCAAAAGATTCTATAGGTTACAGCTACAATCACAACTTTACCTTGAGAACCCAAGAGATGGATGAAATACCAAAAAAGGATATTCTTCTAGCAGAACTCGAACGAGAACGTTCTATACGTCGGACGGTAAAATTGTTATACGCTAAGCGATCGCGCGTGATCGAAGAGCTAGACCGTCTGATTAGCCATCTTTCATTGTTGGTTTCTGTACCCAGAAAAACTGTAGAAGATCCTTGTCCAGAATCAGACATCTTAATCGAAGCAGCCAAAAGGATTGACGATCCTGTTTTTACCGATTTGGTCGTTCAAATCATTCGACGAAGAAACCAATAAAAAAATTGCAGCTAAAGCGATCGCTACCGAACATCTCCATTATTTAGTCAGCATAAATTTATGGCACGCATAAATATTTACAGCTTATCGATGCAGATTAGTCGCATGTTCGAGCAGGGACAGTCTTTCTTTTGCGAAATTAAGGTGCAAGATTGGCTGAGAGAGCGTAATGAAAATCCTAAAGACTACGATATTTTGTTTCATGAAAAACCCGCACCACCAGGATCGGGATTGGTGATGATGCGGGAAATCGAGCTGCGGCGCAAAGACGGTCAACCTGTAGAAGCCTGGTTACAAGAAGATATCAACAGCTATACCTAGTTTGAATTACCAGGTAGCTCCACCGAAATAAAACCAAGATGGATAATTAAAACGCACCTGGAATATCTCTCCCAATCCCTATTCCCCAGCCGATGCGCGTACATGCGGGCATAGCCCTTTGTTTAGCGGATTAAAAATCCGCAGGGTCGCATCGCAATCCCCAGCCCCTGCCCTAGCTATTTAATATTTAATAAAGTGGAACTACTTATCTAGATTATTTTCCATAGGGTAACTGAAAAGCGGCAATAAGATAGGAGTAGAGCAGCGCAATAACAAAATAATAAAATACTTAGTTGCTTGCGTTTATTTTTTAGCTGATATATCTTGACTGTCTTAGAGAAAATTCTTTTAACGGTTTTGCCAACAACGTCTTGTTTTAAAATTACGTTGTAGTAAATATATAAAGCAGTGTAAATAACTAATATTAAATTGACAATATTTAAAGGATGATAGATTAACTTAAAATCTAATCTATAAAATAGACATTCTCTACTCAAAGAATCAAATAAGCACTTAGTTGGCGTCATTTGAACTAGCTTAACGCTGGCTACTAATGCGATCGCAATTATTGGAATATAACAAAAGTAGAGATTGTAAATTATCTTTTCTAATTTTGATACCATTGCCAGCTTTTCTCTCAGCTTCTTAAATCGATACTAAGATTTTTGCATGAATGGCAAAAACTATATTTATTGTTTTTATCAAGAAAGTTTTTGTTTATATCTAATTTGTATATCTTAAGTAATCAATTCTATTTTTAAAATGAAGTCTTAAATTTGCTAATAGCTATTAAACACTAGCTATTAGCAAGCTGAATTACCTAACTGTAAATGATTTGGCTGCAACTTCAAAACTGTCCTTAACACTTTCCCAGCGTCTTTCGGGAGTAGACAAACTAAAGGTAAATATTTTTCCTCGACTTACTGCAACACTAGCAATATTATGCCTTTCTTCTTGATCGGGTAAATTCTCTTCATACTCCAAAAGATAGTAAGTCTTGTCCTTACCTTCGCGAGATTCTGCACGCAAAAATTCAGCTTCCACATCCAAATCGGGAGTTTTGTTAATTGCTTTTAGCAAGCGGTAGCCAACTTCTGAAGGAGTTCCCAAATCCTCCAAAGTCTTACCATCAGGAACATCATTGATAATTACGCTGAGATTCTCCGTTCTTTCGACTAGATCGCGAAATACAACATCTACGCTTTTTCTAGCAGATGTTCCTAGATTGACGGGAATCCAACCATTAGGATAGAGAAACTCATATCCCTTACTTGTATTAACATAGCTTTGAAGTCCACTTACACCAGCGGCACAGCTTGTAATTCCTAAACTTAGGATGATTAATAATCCAGCAAACCAGGATTTGAACATATTTATCTGATTACTCCTATAAACTAAAATTCTTTTATTATTTTCTTTGATTATTGTCTCATGACCCTGAGAAAGTCCCAAAGACAAATAAATACCCCGTGTTGGAAATGTAGAAACACGGGGTAAAACTACCAATATACGTAACTTAAAAACTTAGCTGGCGCTCGAAGCATAAATTGCTACAGCCATTACTCCACCGATCAAAGCAAATGCTAGAACTCCAAAAACTAAATAATTCTTTTTTTCGCTAGATGTAGGCTCGTCTGCTGTGTACATTTGGGGTTCTCTGGCAAAGTTGTTTAAGATACCGCCTTCTTCTTCTGTGTATGGCATAAATCTTGATTTCCTCAAATTTTTATTTATAAACTTTCATAAATAGTAATCTGATTTATCCAATCGCACAACAAAGCTTTACATTTAACTTAGATAACGATAACTTTTTCAAGTATAAAATCGATGTAGTTATTAGCTATAAGCTGTTAACGATAAGCATCTTATATTATTCACTACTTGTGCTAGCTCAATAAATGTCAATTTAAGCAGAAATCTTTAGCTACGTGAGCTCGACGGAACGATAAAAACTTCAAAATTGTGTAACTCTTTAATTTTTAAAGATCTGAATTACTGATTCTTTCGTTATGAATAACATAACTTCTAATATGCGGAGCGGTATCCTTTAGGACTCCGAATTCCGAA
>JBCDCO010000037.1:0-28269 GCA_039181635.1 Cyanobacteria bacterium P01_G01_bin.19
ATGCTCGGCAAACCAAAGCTCTTCAATCTCAGTATCTTGTTGATGGAGATCTCTAGCTGCTCTCAGACAGTCAACGCCCTTAAGCAATAAGTTTGTTACTTCACTATCGACTAAACTATCGTCTTTACGAACTCGGAGAATTTTTAAGAAATCTTCCAAACGATGGGCAATCGTACTTAAAGGAACATACCTCATCATTGCCGCTCCCCCTTTTAGAGAATGAGCCGCTCGCATGGCAGAGTCCAACAGACTTGGTTCTGCGCCTTGAGAATCCAAATCCATCAGCAGGGATTCTAAGCTGTTAAAGTATTCTTCTGCTTCTTCCAGAAAGTCTAGTCTTACTTGTCGATCGGTGTCCATTGCAATAAGGATTATTAATTACTGATTGTCTCGATGGGATTGTTCGTGCTAACTATTAATTGCTGGTTTTCTTGGCACTAGTTCGGCATGATTGGAGCTATTTTGGGGTCAAACACTTGCCTCTTCAGCTTCATTTACCTTGAACTGGGCAACAGATTCTTGTAATTCTCCCAGAATTGCAGTTGTACTTTGAATTGCTTGAGCAACTTGACCAGAAGACTTGGAACGTTCTTGAGACGTTTTACTGTTGAGCATCATAATTTCAGTAACCGCCTGAGAAGTTTGTGCCTGAGAAATCGTTGCCTGAGAAATTGATTTCATCAGCTGGTCGATCTCTTGAGACTTAGTTAATACAGTACTCAGACTGACTTTAGTAGCTTCCACCAAACGGGTACTGTCTACCACCTGACTGGTTCCTGTTTCCATTGCTGCCACAACTTCTTGAGTTTCCTGCTGAATACCCGCGATTAGTTGAGCGATTTCTTTGGTTGCACTGGCTGATTGTTCTGCCAAAGCACCAACCTGTTCTGCTACGGCAGTAAATCCTTGACCGAGTTCTCCCGCACGGGCTGCCTCTACCGATGCGTTGATTGCTAGTAAGTTGGTTTTCAGAGCGATCTCATCAATTAGTGCTACTACCTGAGAAATTTGTTGTGCTGATTCCCCCAGACGTTTAATTTTTTTAGCCGTATCGCCAATAGTAGTCCGCAAGCCTTGGATACTATCTACAGTTCGATCCATGACCGTGTTTCCTTCTTTAGCAGTCACGAAAGCGTCGTTAGAGATAGTTGCAGTTTTCTCAGCGTTAGCTGCTACATCTTGAATTGAAGTAGACATCTGCTCTACGGATGATAAAGTAGCCAGAATTTGCTTTGCTTCTGCTTCTGCTTGTTCGGCAATTTCCCTTACCGAACCTTCATTTTCTCTTAGGGATGAACCAACCTGTCCCGCAGAATCTTTCACCTGTAGGGCAATATCCCGTAAATTCTCCACAATTGCGTTAAACAAATCGGCGATAATTCCGACGTCCCCTTCCGATAGCTGAGCGCGTACTGTCAAATCGCCATCTGCGGCTGGTTCTAATGCTTCCATCAGACCGACGACTGCTTCTTCTAGTTCTTCCCTTTGTTTCTTCTGCTCGGCAGCATTTTGTTCGAGAGATTTGTTGAGTTCGTTCAAAGACTCTTGGTTGGCTTTTTCCTGCAAAATAGACTGTCTCTGGGTATAAAAAGCATAGGAAATCAGACCCAAGATAGCCGTTAAGACTCCAATACCAACCCAAGGATATTTTTTAATGAAGCCTGAGAAGGTTAGCTTACCGATTTCGTCATAGGGAGCAATATTCAGATCGATAAACAGTTCGTGTACGGGACGATAGTTTAGGGGCACAGTCCACCCCTCAGATTTAGCTGCTTTAGCCGCAGCACTATCTTTGGGCATGTTTAAAAGAGCTTGAGCTACGAGTTCGTCAAGCTCAAGATCGTTACCTTTTGCTGAGGCAAAGGGCCATTCAGGATACAGGGGAGTACTGTGTACGAAAGGAAATCCTGGAGTTTTTTGCTCGTTGATAATTTTAAAGTCTTCTAGTCTGGCGTCACCCCTTTCTACAGCTCGTTCTAGAGCATCAGTCCGAATTGTACCCGCGTCTACCTCGCCGTTAGCAACTGCTTTGATGACGTTATCGTGGGTCTTGCCGTAATCTATGCTGGCAAAGAATTTTTCTGCTGTTTCAATTCCTTCATCGAATAACACCCCCTCGGCCATATTCCAGCCCCCGAATGCCGTGGGGGATACTGCCATAAAGTTTTTACCTTTGAGGTCTTTAATTTCGTTGATATCACCGCGATCTGCTTTGGTAATTAGCACCCCACCAAATTTAGTGTAGGACTTACCCAGTCTGAGGTTTTTAAGGGTAGCAATACGGTTTGCCCCGTGACTAGCTTCAAAATCAACGTACATCCCCGAATTGACCACATAAAAATGAGCCTCATTTTGCTTGGCATATTCGCGCATTTCCTCAACACCTTTAGTGACCATTTCAAAGGTGTATCCAGGTATGGTTTTATTCAAATAATCGATGGTAGGCTGCCATTTAGCAATGGTTTTATCTGCGCCCTGAATAGCCAAAAAGGCTATGGTTACTTTTTTATTGGCTTGCTCGGAGGAGACTTTGGCATCAGGTGCTTCTTGAGCGATCGCTTTTTGGCTAAACTGAGCGACTAAGGGATTACTCGATTGTAAAAAAGAAGGAATACTGTCAATCGGCAGTATAAAACCACCCAAGCTCAAAATCAAAATACTTGATTTCCAACCGTTCGCTAAACTATGTTTTTTGACTTTGGCGATCGCACAGCCAAACTTCTGAGATAGGTTATTGGACATGACTATATAGATTTAACAATATTTAGTGTGTTGCTAGGGTTTAGGGATAAATTACGAATTAACTCGATCGCCAATCAGCCGAACGACATCGATCAGTACCGACTGTTTTGCTTCTGCCTCAACAGTAGAGTTGCTTTCTTGGTTGATAACGCTACTGGTGACAAATGGCTGTAAACTTGCGGGAATTTTTTCTGTTACCGAGGTAAAGTTTTCTGGCAGGATTCTGGCAATACCCTCGATCTTTTTGACAGTCAAGCCAAACAGATTGACATCGTTATCGCTGCCGTCTGCTTTTTCCGAGTTTACTTGGACGACTATGGTTTGATATTGCCTTAGGTTGACCGTTTCAGGTGGCAATCCTGCTAGGTGTGCCAAATCTATCGCCAGAAAAACCTGGTTTTGAGAACTCATTAAGCCGACCACATATTCGGGTAGATTGGGTACTGCAGTAATGCGATCGCTTTGAACTGTTAATGACTCTTGAACGTATTTAAGTTCGATTAATCCAGATACTTCATTGGTTAATTGAAATCTTAAGTAATAATCACCTGCCAGTTTTTGTGTATTAAATAGCTGCGGTAATAGTTCTTTAAGTCTGTCTGTAGTTGTTAAACTGCTCACGACTTCTAACCTACTGAATTTTTAACCGTGCTGATTATTTCTTCTTTGGTAAAAGGCTTTACCAAGTAGGCTACTACGCCTTGTTTTTTTGCCCACTTTTTGTCCATATCTCGATCTTTAGTCGTGCAGGCTATTACTGGTATGTCAGCCGTATCGGGATTTTTCTTTAATTTACGGCAAAATTCTAAACCGCTCATTTCGGGCATAACTAAATCTGTAATAACCAGGTCAAACGTTTGGGAGCTAGCCTTGGCTAATGCTTCATTACCATTTCCTGCGGTTATGACATTAAAACCTTCTTCTTGTAAATAACCCGAGATTAAATTTAATTGTGCTTTTAGATCGTCAACAACTAATACGTTTTTCATAACTTAATACCTTCCAATAATTGTATTGATTAGATTGGGATAAATTCGAACAAAACTTTGATAGCAAAAAATAGCTGCTATGTAGAAACTTTTGTCTTAGATAGATACTTATCTACAACAGACAATAGTTCATTGCGAGAAAATGGTTTGGTTAAATAGTCGGTTGCACCCACCATTTTTGCTCTAGTTTTATCAATAAAGCCAGTTCTTCCTGAAACCATGATTATTGGCACTTTTTTTAAAGAAGCACTGGCTCTAAAAAAGCTGCATAATTTATATCCGTTGATATTAGGCATAGAAATATCCATTAATATCAAGTCAGGCTTTAGTCGTAATAAAATTGGAGCTGCTTTTAGGGGATCTTCAATTCTAGTAATTTCATAAATATCATTTGATAAAAAACGCTGCATTTCATCGAGGATAGTTGGGCTATCATCAATACAAGCAACTTTGAATTTTTCATCGTTTTGGATAGTCTGCTTATCTATTACTCCATTGCCAGCGGGAATAAAAGGTAGCAAATCAAAAGGAGATTTAGGCGATCGCATGGCAATCTCTCGCTTTTTTATGGATGGGTATAAAAGCTGGGCAATTTTTAGTTCATCCTGATTTAAAATCAAAGCCAATTGTCGAAAACTCAAGCCTTTTAAAAACTTCTCTAGCTTCAGTAAAATTGGAGCGGAGGTAGAATTTAGCTTCTGAGAGTCTTCTAAATAAGGACAGTAATAAGGAGAGGCAATTGCAGGACTAAAATTTTTCCATTGCTCGATCTTTTGCTGAATTTTGGCAATTGAACTAGACACTTCTGCATTTTTAAATGTCAATCTTGCGGCTAAAGTATGCTGAGGCAAACTAGAATTTTTACTCCATTTATGCCTGCCCTTTCTTAACCATAAGAAAGTCTCTACTGCCTCCAAACTCATGCTAGTGCAAATTGCTTCGGCTTCATCCCGCTGAAGATGATTTTGTTGAATTAACCAGTTAATTGATGGAATAATTCTCCCTCCTTCTAACCAATTAATTGTCGAAGCTTCACCTTCAGTAGAGGATGTAGGTATTGACTTTGCTGCCGCTGCTGCATTTTGCAAACCAAGACAGCGTAAATGATGATCTAAGGTAAGCATCAAATATTGTACTGAGTTAGCCGCACATTTAATTTGTCCGTTCTCTAAATAGATACTCCAGATCGCCTTTCCATCGGTAACTAGTAATTTTCCATTTGCTTTAGAATTGGACAAATCTGTTAGTAATTTTACTGGATCTAAAATTTGACTCATATAAAATTTTGGTCAAACCATTTGAATAACTCTCTTTATGATTGTTCCCAATTGATTATAGATTACGATCATAATGAGCATTATTTTTCAAAATCAAATATTATTTTATAAATTTAAAAAATACAAAAATACTTCTAAAAAGTGTGAAGGTCGATTTGGCGATCTTAATTTGATTTCAATATGTATAAAATATGAGATTAATAGTTTACACGGATATTCAATGTAAAACACTAGATAAATGCTTTGTATTTGGCAATTTCGTATTCTTAGACCTGCAGTTTTAGAGCAGATACTTTGATTAAAAATACATTTATCTGAGCCGTGTTTCTTCTTTTGTGGGAGTTTGCAAACTTATAGGCAGACAATCTGCTAAAAATAAATTGTTTAAATTTGTATATTCTAGGCAACTAATATTCTAGTCATTTAAATATCAATTACTTATGAATATTTACCAGTAACTAAAAGTAACTTACTGTATTTATATAGTGCTAATTATTGTTGCTCTTGCAATACAAAATATAAAATCAAATGGATACACCGATAAATAATGTCAATACAATATTTACAGTCAGATATTTATCCTCTGGTTGACCGATTGTATGTTCCTTATCTTACTTATTTCTAGATTTTGTAATCAGTAAGTCCGACAGAAATAATTAATAATATTACCGAGCTGCCGCAAAGGTACTAGCGATCGCTGTATTGTTTTGAGAAGATATAGCAGTACCTTAGTTGCGATCGCTTACATAAATACTCGATGTTGAAGAGAAGGCATTTGCTGCCTTACCTGTTGTAAACGCTGAGGATTGATTTCGGCTACGGCTATTCCAGGCGCGCTTCCCGCATCAGCCAAAATAACACCCCACGGATCGATAATCATGGCGTGACCATGAGTATATCGACGTTCGTAGTGGTTTCCTGTTTGAGCTGGAGCAATCACATAACAAGTATTTTCAATCGCCCTTGCCTGGAGCAATACCTGCCAGTGGTCTTTTCCTGTAAAAGCAGTAAAGGCAGCAGGAATAAACAGGACATCTGCTCCTTGTTGAGATAGCTGGCGGTATAGTTCGGGGAAACGAACGTCATAACAGATAGAAAGCCCCAACTTACCCAAGGTGTTCGAATTATAAACGGCAGGAATGCTATCCCCCGCCATTACCGTGCTAGATTCGCGATAGGTATTGCCGTCAGGTACATCCACATCAAACAAGTGTACTTTTTGATATTGGGCAGCTTTCTGACCGTCGGGAGTCACTAAAAGTGCTGTATTGTAAGCTTTTTCAGGATCGTTGGCTACGGGTACGGGAAATCCGCCGCCAAGAATAGTAATCTGAAATCTTTGAGCCATTTTTCTGAGAAAAAGCTCGGTTTTGTCAGCTATTTCCTGGGCTTGAGCTACTTTGTCCACTTCTTTCCCCAGAAAAGCAAAATTCTCGGGCAAACTGACTAGTTCTGCACCCTGACGAACGGCTAAATCGATCAGTTCTTCTGCCTCAATCAGATTTTTGGCTAAATCTGGTTTGCTGGTCATTTGAATAGCGGCGGCGAGATATGACTTCATGGAGCAATATGATTTGACTTAACTTGATTAGTAATTAACTTTGATGGAATGAAGCTAGCAGGAAATTCGCCTATGGCGTGTTATCTGTTAAAAACGTAAAGGCACTATAAAATAAAACCCTCTGGCAGCAATTCTCTGATGCTAGAGTTTTGCCAACCTCGACCGCCCCAAAAAATAACCTCAGCATCTTGCCCGAATTCCCAAATAACTTGCCGACAGGCACCACAGGGAGAACAAAAAACTTGCTGGCTGTTGGTTACAGCGATCGCCTTTATCTTAATTGTATCCCTTCCTCCACCGATTATGGCATTGGCGATCGCATTTCTTTCGGCGCACATACTCAGTCCGTAGGAGGCATTCTCTACATTGCATCCTGCAAATATTTTTCCTGTAGAGGTTAAAACTGCCGCACCTACACGAAACTTCGAATACGGTGCATAAGCTTTAGCCAAAGCCATGGTTGCAGCTTCAATCAACTTTTCTTGTTCTGCTTTGGTCAGCTTAGACTGATTCATTCATCGATTATTTACTCGCTAAAGATGCTATGTTTTTCATGACCTCTGGTCTTCCTTTGGCTACAGCATCAGCTAGAGACTGCAACATTACCTCTGTGGTTTCCCAACTCACGCAAGCATCGGTAATGCTTTTACCATAGACAAGCTCTTGCTGATTCTGGGATATGGATTGATTGCCCTCGATCAAATGGCTCTCAATCATTACGCCCATGATATTGCTACAGCCATTCTCCACCTGTCGAGCAATGCTATTCAATACAACCAATTGTTTGTTGTAATCCTTTCTACTGTTCCCATGGCTACAGTCAATCATCAAATTGGCATTCATCGCTTTTTTCATCAAAGCATTAGTGGCAGCTTTAATATCACTCGCCTCATAGTTGGGTCTAGCCGCACCACCCCTCAAAACCAGATGAGCGTCGGGATTGCCCGTAGTTTTGACAATGCTGGCTAATCCATCCTGATTGATACCAAGAAAATGGTGAGAAATTTTTGCCGTCAGCATGGCGTTAATTGCTGCGGTAAAACTACCGTCTGTACCGTTCTTATAGCCGACGGGCATAGATAAACCAGAAGCCATTTGACGATGTATCTGGCTTTCTGTAGTTCTGGCTCCAATTGCTGTCCAGCAAATAAGGTCGGCAATATACTGAGGGGTAATCGGATCGAGTAATTCTGTCGCAGCGGGGAGTCCGATACTCGCCAAGTCCAAGAGCAACTTTCTGGCAGTTCTCAATCCAGTATTAATGTCATAGCTATTATCTAGGTGGGGGTCATTGATTAATCCTTTCCAGCCGACAGTAGTTCTTGGTTTCTCAAAATAGACCCGCATGACGATCTCTAAACTATCGGCAAACTGCGATCGCATTTTGACTAATTTTTGCCCGTACTCTTCTGCTGCTGCTACATCGTGAATCGAGCAGGGACCAACGACAACTAAAATTCTGCGATCTTTTCCTTCTAAGATGTTGCGGATACGACTGCGGGTTTGGGTAACTAATTGAGCCGTTGATTTGGTTAGAGGAAATTCACTTTTAATAAATGCTGGGCTTAATAAAGGTCGAGTTTCAATAACGTGTAAGTCGCTGGTAATATCCATATAGTTAAGATTAATTTTTTAGAATTTTAGGTATCGAATTACGTGTTGCTGGTCGGGAAAACGCAATGATTACAAACCTACTATCCTATTTTTACATTTTATGAGGTTTAATATTACGTCGGGTATAGTTTACAGTTTTTTTTGACAATAACCTTGCTTAGTTTACGAAACTCTGTCAAACACAATTTTTTATCTTGTTACTGCTTAATTTTAGGGAGTAACAGAAAAGGAATAAGTACTAATGCAAAATTATTTGTACATTGTGTATTCCTTTAACCCTTTCCCCTTAACCTTTTTCCAATCTAAACTATCCAATTAAAATTGCACGACTACTTATATGACATTAATCCAATCGAGCGATCGCTACACAAACATTAGCTTTGAGATAAACGTTTGACGGGTGCGCCTCCCAGAATGCGATCCGTTTCGCTCAATAGTTGAGGGATTTTTTGCTGATAGGGACTGGCAGCCAAGCAAGAATCGAAGTTGAATTTAGCAATATTCTTAGCATTTGCTCCAGGAAACCAGTGGCTGCCATTATTTAAGAGGTTGTATCTAGCCTGACCGTATTCAATCATGTCATAAGCCAAAGCCAAATTTCGCAGCCACAAGATAACTTCTATGTTGACGTTGCCAGGAGTCTGTTCGTGGCTGGGTAAACCGACTCGCCAATTATCAACCCAATCTTTGCCCAAAACGGCGATCGCCTCTTGCTTTAAACGTTCCAAAATTGGTGGCAAAATTTCTTCGGCTCGATCTAGTAAAGGCAAAACCTTGATGTGTTCGTCAAAATCTGTCGGTCTAGCCGCACCAAGACTCAAAGTGTGGACTTCTGGGTGGGAAAGACAAAATAAATCGTTGAACACCATAGGACTAAGGGGCTGACACAGTTCGACTAATTTTGGTGGTGGACTGTATAAGTGTCCTCCCTTATCGGAGGGAGAAATGATGAACACTCCCATATCCTGACGCTTGGCTGCTTCGATCGCCGACCAATTCCACTGATTGATGTAATACCAGTGGAGATTTACATAGTCAAATTCCCCTGTCTCGATCGCCTTGGTAATAATTTCCGTCGAGCCATGAGTGGAGAAGCCAATATGTCTGACTTTTCCCTCTGCCTTAAGCGTTTTCGCCTCTTCCAAGCATCCACCTGAGCGAACGCTATTGTATAGGGTTTCTTCGTTGTTGATGCCGTGAAGCCCCAATAAATCTACATAGTCTAATTGACAAAAACTAAGCGACTGTCTGAATTGACGACGAAATTCTAAGGGGTCTTTTTTGGGAGAAACTTTGGTTTGGAAGATTAATTTTTCTCTGGGAAGTTGGGGTAAAACCTGACCCAACTGCATTTCTGAGCTACCATACCCTCTGGCTGTTTCGATATGGTTGATGCCCAAGTCAAATGCACGATGTATTGTTGCTTCTAAATTGCGTTGATTAGCGGCAGGTATTTCCGATTGGGGCAAATCTTGCCATTTGTATTGGTATCGCATCCCCCCACAGGAAAAAACAGGCATCTGTAGTTCTGTACGACCAAATCGGCGATATTGCATAATCAAACTAGAATCTTTTATTTTTATTCTGACGTTTTCAAACCAGATTATCAAGACAGACCAGCGATGAAAATACTTTTAGTCGATGACGAAGCAGAGTTAAGCGATCCTTTGAGTCGAGTTTTAATTCAGGAAGGTTATGAGGTAGATGTCGCCAATCATGGCACGGCGGGGATGAAGTTAGCTTTGGAAAACCAGTACGATTTAACGATTTTGGATTGGATGCTACCTGGAAAATCGGGATTGGAGATCTGTCGGGCAATGCGATCTCATTCGTTAGCTACTCCCGTGTTGTTTTTGACGGCAAAAGATACGATTGACGATCGCGTTGATGGATTGGATGCGGGGGCTGATGACTATTTAGTTAAGCCTTTTGAACTGCGGGAACTACTAGCCAGAGTCAGAGCTTTATTGCGTCGAGGTACATCGGAAACCAGCACCAGCGATCGCCTAAAAGTTGCAGATCTGGAGCTAGATGTCGAAAATCAGCTAGCCTATCGTGGAGATAAGGCGATCGAGCTGTCGGAAAAAGAAGTGATGCTGCTGGCATATTTTATGCAACATCAAGATCGTTTGTTAACTCATGAAGAAATCTACAGTTACTTATGGCGATCAGAAGAACAGCCTAGCAGTAATGTTCTGGCTGCTTTAGTGAGGTTGCTACGACGCAAGGTAGAAATCAAAGGTCAAACTCAACTGATTCATACTGTATATGGCAAGGGATATCGTTTTGGCGATTCTTGATTTGCTGCCGATTATGGCTTAAAAATCGCGATTTTTGTCAAGTTTGGGGAACTCTATAGAATCCTTGTTAGTTGTTAGTAGTTAGTTGTTTCTTATACTGGCTTTGTTACTTGGGCGATCGCTTTTTTGCTATATTGGTTAATCTGATACGCCCTATTCGCCTAATAAATGTGCCTAAAATATGCAAACTACTGCCGAATATATCTGCGCTTTTTGTGGTGAAACTAACAGTACCTTTGTTGATATAAGCGCGGGTATGCAGCAGTCTTACACCGAAGATTGCCAAGTATGTTGTCGCCCCAATGTTCTCTATGTTTATTTCGATGAAGATACTTTGGATGTGGAAATACAGAGTGATTATCAGGAGTAGTATGCAAAGTTTCAAGCACTTTTGACCAGCTTGAATGGAGAGTCATATCCTTGGACTATCAAAACCGAGCAAGAGGCATGATGAGTAACGTAAGTACTGACGCTGCCAAGAATTACTTCTTTGAGCCCAGAATGACCTCGACGACCAATTACAATTAAATCTGCTAACCACGTTTTTGCCATATTACAAATATTTTGTCCAGGGCTACCAAAGTTTTGCACACACTCAGCTTTGACGTTTGCCCTGCGTGCTTTTTCTGCTAAATTTTGTAGTTCTTGGTAGCTTTGTCGTTCGTATCTTTGCCACTCTTCTCGTTCCGCTTGATAAAGGGAATCAACTATATCTTCTTCTTCTGCCAAAGTATGTAACAGCATCAAATTAGATTGAGACATGGTGGCTAGAGACAGTGCAGTCTCAAAGACATTGTTTCTCATTTCCGAACGATCCAACGCCACTAAAATTTTAATAGTCATAATAAGTCAAGGGTAGTAAACCTAGTACCGCTGCGCGGAAGTCAGGGGTCAGAAGTCAGAAGTCAGAAGTCATATTCGAAGCGGTATACCACAAGGGCACAATGTCCTTTAGGACAAAGGAGTACTAGATGCGGCACAGCCCTGAAAGGGCAGATCGTCTACGACTGGGCGCGTCAGCGCCGTGCCTTTCTCGCATGTAGTCAGAAGCATTTAACTATAAAGCTTTGGGTATTTGCTAACGGTAACTGTATTTATGCCTTAGTCTACTAGTCTTTTTACTCAGTCAAGCATTTGGCATCTAGTAAATTTAATTTTTCTGTTTGAAAAATGCTGCATCGATCGCTTTGTTGTTTGATAATCAATTTACTAGCCTGGTTTAGATTGGCGATCGCTTGGTTAGTCTCTGGCTGAAACTGCCTCAACCATAGATTATCCCTCAAATATTCTTGGCTAAATGCATTTTTATCGATTAGCCATAAATCGATCTGATACTTTTCGATCAAGTTTTGCACTTCTGTTGAACTAGAACTATATTGAGCTTTAATTAAATCTCTGGCTCTCTGGCGAATTTGTTGGTAGTAACTCCAATGATAGGGAATACTATACTCCCGCGCTACCAAAACCGAACGCTTGGCTAGACTAGGAATAAAGTCGCCTTCTGTGCTGAGAGTTGCAACCAAAATATTTTTTGGCTGTTGTTGCAGAAATTGATATAGTTCGGCTGACTGTCCAGTTACGTAGCCCAAACGATTAGGATAAGACTGTACGGCATAGGTAGGATAAAGCAATGCTATCAAAGCGATCGCTGCTACCAAAGGCTGCCAAATCTTGAGCTTTTGACTGATTTTTGCAATTAATATCGTCAGGGTAATACCATCTACTAAGGCAATGACTATACGAATAGTATGCTGAGTATAACGACTGGGTAAGTGCAGCTCAAACAACAATAAATGTGAGAGAAAGAACAAAATCCCCGAAGCAATTAATATTTGTCCGATTATTTTGATATTGGGTTTAATTTGCCCGACTGCAGGAAAGGTTTTGGGATATTTACGCATTATTGGCAGCAATATGCCAAAAGAACATAGCAAAATATATTGCCATTCCCTTGGTAAAAAACCGCTTCTTTGTCCTACCAACCAAAACGACCAAAAGTTATCCAGAAAAAACTCATTTCTACCGCCTGGATAAAACTCAGGCAATTGCTGTGCTAGCTGTAAGCTGATAACTTGATGAGAATCAGCATTGTATAACTTATATATGCCAATTACGGCGATCGCGACTAACAATCCAGCTATGTAAAAATATTTATTTTGCTTGTCAGTGACTAACCTCAGGCACAGGATTGCGGCAGAAATTAGCAATACTTGGGGGTAGAAAAGTCCCTGTAGGGCGACAAACAACAGACAAAACAGTAGGTTTTGCTCTAGCAAAAAATAAACAAAGCCCAAAAATAAAACGTAAAAAAAAGCCCTTGGGGTGCCAGAAACAAGATCGTCCACCAGCCAAAGATTTTGGTTGAGTAGCAAGCTACTGGCAAAACCAGCAAAGGGAAAGGCAAATATTTTTAGCGTAACTAAAAACATAAATATGCTGCTAAAAACCCCCAAACCAACAGGCAGCAGTTTATTAAATAAAAATGGCTCGATGCCCAGACTGTTCGCCAGCCAGTACAAAAATTTATAGCCTTTGGGTGCCACCGAACTAAAGTAATCGGCAATTAAATCGTTGGGAAACAACTCAGAATCCTGTAGTCTTTGCAGCCAAAAAACATGCTGTCTGGCATCGTCTTGAACTGTATAAGGCGAGTCAAAAGCCAGCCCAAAACTAGATAGGCTAAACAGTATCGCCGCCACAATACTGGCAGCCAGCCAATAATAATTTTGCTTACTATTCAATTTAAAATACTAGTTTTTTTAACTCTTTATAGATCGATTTTTGGCTTAAAGCCTTAAGAAATTTTTGCAGATTACCTAGTAAGTTTGGTTTTTTCTTTGATGTACCTGGAGTATTTTCGCTAGCTTCTGCTTCAGAATTAGTCAGCTGCATCATCAGACGATCTAAATCTTCTCCCATGGGCTTGCTATCAAGTTCTTTAGCTAGCTCATAATTTTCTGCTTTTGCTTCATTTTCCAGCCATATTTGCCAAGCATAAGGATGACAGCGTAAGATCGCACCATCTTCAATCGGACGAAGATAGTAGCTAGAGTAGATATTTTTGATAAAGCGTTCTCGCAGTTGCCTGGCTGCCAAGCCAATACCCACCACTGCCACATCTTCTAACTGGGGAATTAGAAAAATTACAGGGCGATCGCCTGCTATCTGACTAAGCTTTTCTGCTCGATCTACTTCAACAGAAGAAGGACAAGCAACAATAAATATCTCATCATCAGCAGAAACTTGAGTCTCGATCGGCGTAAAACGACTACCCATATCCGTCACCGCAAATTCTCGATCACCCCAATTACGCCTTGCCAAAGCCGCTGCACCCGTATCAGGAAACATTACCTTGACCTTAGAACCATCGCGAGAAAATAAATCAGCAAATTCTAGGGCTAGTGCTTCTGATTTCAGGGCGATTTCTGGGATTACCAACTCTACCTGAATCAATCGGTATCCGTCGGAAATTGCAGCTAGGGTAGCTTCTTTTGCCTGTTCTACTGCCGTATCCAGAGTTGAAGGAAAAATATTCATCAATAACTTGAAGTAGGTATTAATATCTATTGTACGACCGACGTTGACCCTGATTGCGAAATGTTCTCCAAGCTTGAAAATTGTTGAAGCAATAAAAAGAAAAGACTCTGGCAAAAATTATCCAGACTGTTAACTTCTGAATAATTTTGGGGAACACTGACAATAACAGCAACTAAGCAAAAAATCTCAAATCTATTAGTTACTGCGATTAAAATTTGTTTTTGGCTAGCTTTTGTAGTCACAGTTCACACCGTAATCACAAAAAACAACTAGCCTGAAACTGATCGAACTTCAGTTAGGAGTATTGAGCTATCAATGGTACAGCAGAAACCTGACCCATCATCAGTCATTACCGATAAGAGCCAAGAATATCATCGGGCTTTGTGGGACAATTCTCCTACGCCACAAGTGGTATATCAATATGATGGAACAATTCTAGACACCAACCAGGCTTTTGCTCGATTAATAGATCGCAGTGTCGTCGAAACTTTTGGTTTAAATATTTGGGCAATCACTCCAGCAAAATATCATTCCCAACAGTCTGTCGATGAGTCTAAATTAAAAGAAGCAGGATCTTTTGTTGCCCAAAGACTGTATTTAGATTCAACTGGAAACTCCATCCCCGTAAAGCTTTCAGGAGTTAGAATCGAACTGGACGGCAGCGAACTAGTATTGGTAAGTGTCGAACAAATCCAGCCTTCAGACAACGATCTTGCTCGACAACTGCAGTCGGTACTGGACGAAATAACGATGGCAATTTTTTGGAAAGATAAAGACTTGAGATATTTGGGCTGCAATCAATCATTTGCCAACGCTGCTGGTTTTGAATCAACCATCGAGTTAATCGGCAAAAATGATTATGATATGCCTTGGAAGAAAGAAGAAAGTGATTGGTTTAGAGAGTACGATCGCCGTGTAATCGAGTCGGAAACGCCCGAACACAACATTATTGAGCCTCAAAAACAAGCAGACGGTAGCAACAAATGGCTCAAAACCAATAAAGTTCTTTTGCGGGATGAAAACAGCTGTGTTGTTGGTATTGTCGGAACATTTGAAGAAATTACCGAACGAGTCGAACTAGAAAAAGAGTTAAAACAACAGGCTCAAAATCTAGAAAATCTGGTGTACAAGAGAACTGAAGAACTGATCTCTAGTAAAGCTCAGTTTGAAAAACTGGTTACTAACGTTCCTGGTGCAATATACCAGTTTAGGCTGGATACAGAAGGCAAGTTTTCTTTTCCCTATATAAGCTCTGACTGTCAAGAAATATTAGGATATACCTCCGAGCAGCTGATGCAAAACTCAGAGCTAATTTTGCCCTTGATTCATCCTGAAGATCGGTCTAATTTTGAAACAACAGTCAAAATATCGGCTCAAACCCTTCAGGCAAAACACTGGGAAGGAAGAATTATTACATCTTCTGGTAAGATTAGATGGATTCAAACTGCCTCCAAGCCAGAGCGACAAGAAGATGGCTCGATAGTTTGGGATGGCTTGATGAACGATATCAGCGATCGCCACAAGTCAGATCGGGAATTAAGAAAATCTCAACAACTATTGCGGATGGTGTTCGATACCCTGCCACAAAGAGTGTTTTGGAAAGACACGGATTTTAACTATCTGGGTTGCAACCAAAGATTTGCTGAGGATGCGGGTTTTGACTCTCCTGAAGAAGTTATTGGCAAGAATGACTATGAATTAAACTGGCACAAATCTGCTCATTTATATCGTTCTGATGATGAGGTAATTCTAGCTGGAGGCGCACCTAAGCTAAACTACGAAGAATCTCAGCTTAGAGACGATGGCAAAATTTTAACAATTAGAACCAGCAAACTGCCCTTAAAAGATAAAAATGGTCGCATTGTCGGTCTGTTTGGTTCTTATGAAGACATCACAGACATTAGCAAGCAAAAGCAAGCAACAGAGACAGCAAAAGACTTTTTAGCTAAAGCAATCAATAGCATCAGCAATCCAATTTTTGTTAAAGATACAGAGCATCGTTGGGTTCTGTTGAATGATGCTTACTGCGAATTTTTAGGGCATTCTCGAGAAGAGATGTTGGGCAAGTCTGAGCCAGATTTTTATCCCCAAGAACAAGCCGATATTTATTGGGCGCAAGACGAATTGGTCATGCTATCTGGCGGTGAAGAAACAGAGGAAGAGCCTTATATTGATGAAGAAGGTAATGAAAAGATTGTTATCACCAAAAAATCATGTTTTCAAGATCTTAATGGAGAGACCTATTTACTGGGCATGATTGTTGACATCATATAATGTTCGATGATTTGCTGCTGTTGGTTATTGCTTGTTAGCGATCGCGCTGCTCTAAATCTATCCTGGCTATTTCTTGGGCAGCACTTTGTAATTGAAGAACATTAGTAGTCTGTTTTAGAACATAAATGGGTAGCCATAATAAGATTAAAACTTGCCAGATATTAGTTTCTAAACCATTAACGTAAAACTTAAAGCCAACAAGATAAAAATTGAGATACCAAAGAATATAAAAAACTTCGTTCCCCAGAATTAGTAGATCCATAAAGGTTTTGTTGCCGTAGTAAAGCTTCATTAACTGGTTACTCGACCATTGAGCAGAGTCTTTGTGGCTGGCTTTGCCCAACATTCCTGTAGCGTAAATCAGATAGTAGTGGCTGCTTACATCGAGAGCGATCGCAATGATAAAAAACAGCAAATACTGAGGGTATAGCTGTGCCAAAATCAGACACAAGCCAGCCGTGGCAGCGCGATCTGCTACCATGTCTAAAGCCGCACCAAAATTGCTGCTTTGATTGTAAGCCCGTGCAGCACGCCCATCAAACTCATCTAAAATAAAGGCGATCGCATACAAACTAATACATAGCTGCCAGCTACCCAAACTATGAGCGATAAAACTAACTAGATACAGCAAAAATCTGGCATAGCCAATCAAATTGGGAACGAAGAAAAATACTTTATTGATGCTCATGTTGGGGAGAATAAATTAGCTCTGAATCGTCAAAATCTGGTATCAATGGACAATGAACAATTGTCCATTAGCCAAATCGACTTTCCTGCTCGATCCATTGCTTGATAGTTGACACAACCTCTTCTATGGGAATATCTTGAGACTCTTTAGTAGCTCGTTTGACCACCTCAACTTTGCCATCTGCCAAAGAACGTCCCGTAACTACTCGGTAGGGAATGCCCACCAACTCGCTATCTTTAAATTTAGCTCCCGCTCGTTCTTTGCGATCGTCTAGCAAGACTTCTACTCCTGCTTGCTTGAATTCTTCATATAGCTTTTCTCCCGCAGCCATTTTTTCTGCATCGGCGATATTGGGAACGATGACGATGACATGATAGGGTGCGATCGCCACAGACCAAATAATGCCATCCTTGTCAAAAGATTGCTCTACCGCAGCTTGAGCCAAACGGGACACGCCAATGCCATAACAGCCCATCCACAGAGGCTCTGCTTTACCCTGCTCGTTAGTAAAGTTTGCCCCCATTGCTTGGGAGTATTTTGTACCCAACTGAAAAATATGTCCAGCTTCAATCCCCCTGGCGCTGACTAGGGTTTGACTGGGGTCATGAACAGCGCGATCGCCTGCTTTTGCTTCTTGAATGTCTACTTTGAGTTCGGGCAGGGCAAAATTGTCCCCCCAGTTCGCTCCCACCACGTGATAGCCTACTTCATTGGCTCCCGTAACAAAGTTTTTGGCATCAACAGCAGTAAGATCCGCCAACCGTAGGAACTTTTTGGCAACATTTTTTGACACACTTATATAATCGTCATCAAGATCGGGGGCAATATATCCCAAGGGTAGAGGTTTAGCCGCCCATTTCTTTTGGGCTGTGGCATCGGGTACGGTCAAAGAAATGATAGTGTTTGCCTTGTATTGAGGAGCAAGTTTGGTCAGTTCGTTGATTAGTTTGACTTCATTAACATCGCGATCGCCACGAATATTAATCAAAGCTAAGACTGTCATACCGTTATCGTAAACAACTTCGTATAGAACATTTTTGACGATTACGGTGGGAGAACACTTGACCGTTTCGGCTAGTTTAGCAATAGTCTCTGTGTCGGGAGTCGCAATTTTTTCGTAACTGCTAAAAGGCGATTCCGCCATGTCTGGCACTAAAGAAATGGCTTTTTCGGTATTGGCTGCATAGTTGCCATCTTCTGTGTATAAAATCTCGTCTTCTCCAGCATCCGCCAGAATCATAAACTCTTGAGAACCAGAACCGCCAATTGCCCCTGAATCTGCATCTACAGGGCGAAACTCCAAACCACAGCGAGTCATAATATTACAGTACGCTCGATCCATTGCCGCATAAGTCTGCTTCAAGCTTTCTTCATCGGCGTGAAAAGAATAGGCATCCTTCATGATAAATTCTCTTCCGCGCATCAAGCCAAAACGAGGACGAATTTCATCGCGGAATTTGGTTTGAATTTGATACAAGTTCAGGGGTAGCTGACGATAAGAACGAATTGTTTCCCGCGCGATTGTCGTGATAATTTCCTCGTGAGTCGGTCCCAACCCCAATTCACGATCGCCGCGATCGGTCAGAGAAAACATAATGCCCTCTGCCTTAGTATAAGTGTCCCAACGCCCCGACTCTTGCCATAGTTGTGCGGGCTGTAGCTGGGGTAGCAAGCATTCTTGCGCTCCTGTGGCGTCCATCTCTTCTCGAACGATCTGAGAAACTTTCTGCAATACCCGCCACATTAAAGGCATATAAGCATAGATTCCGCTACCAATGCGACGAATGTAGCCCGCCCGAAGCAACAACTGATGGCTGGGTATTTCTGCCTCTGCTGGAGTTTCTCGT
The DNA here is from genome assembly GCA_039181635.1 of Cyanobacteria bacterium P01_G01_bin.19. GTDB lineage: Bacteria > Cyanobacteriota > Cyanobacteriia > Cyanobacteriales > Xenococcaceae > Waterburya. The sequence goes on from JBCDCO010000037.1 coordinate 18,830, forward strand.
AATGTCACAAACAGCATTTGAGTTAGTCGCATCGTTATTTCCTTATCTTAGCTTGCAGATTTTTTATTCTATCAGTCATTAGATTCTTGAGAATTATACTTGAGGGAATTTAACCGTTACCAAGACCTAATTTGATTTGAGAAGGATAATCTTCTCCCGAATGAATTGCCAGAGTGATGATTTGCATCTCCATCAAACGAGCTTCTTGAGGCAGTTTACCCGTACCAGCATTGACAGGGTAAGCAGGAAAACACGACGCACTCAAGCTCAAACGGAGACTATTTCCTGCAGCAATACACATGCAGGTAGATTGGAGAGCAAGCCGAACTAACGATACGTTAGAGGTATTTTCCTTGACTGTGGTGTAGCCTTGAGTAAAGTTAAATACCTTGCCATTGGGTTCTACTACAGATAGCACCGCACAAAGATCGAAGCTGGGTTGATCGGTGCTGCAATAAAGCTCGACGTTGACTTCTCCCAAAATGTGTAAATCAGATTCCAAGGGCGCAGAGGTATAGGTCAAAATATCCGCACGACAATCTAAACCAGAGCGATCGCAAGATCCTCCAGGATAGCTAGCATGACCTCCCAGTGCAGGAACTGGTCGCCAAGGATCGTGAACAATAAAATCTGTTTGGTTGCCGAGTTCAGCGATCGCTTCCTCCAGATCTTTTGTCAATGGTTCTTGCTGAGAAAGCACATCAGGGTCTGATTCTACTCCCTGCCAAAGCATTCCCCCGTCATCTCGTATATTTGCCAGACCATCACTGGCTAAATAGTAGGTTCGACTTTTACTTTCTAAGCTGTCATATTCTCGCCATTGGTTGCTACCCATTTCAAATAAGCTAATCGGTGCTTCTGCTAAAAGTCCCGAGTCTATATCTTTGAGCCAATAATCAAACCAGCGTATCTGAATCTCATCAATCGAATTTTGGGCGTTTTTGCCATAATCTATTGCCCCTAGTTTTCTCCCCCAAGGAAGATGTCCCCAAGGACCGGCTAAAAGATGCTGGGGATAGTTGCTTCTGCCTGCCATTTCTCGATACAAATTGAGCGTACCTCTGAGATAGGGATCGAACCAGCCTCCCACATGCAGCATCGGCAAGTCTGTATCAGCTAACAAATATTTAGGCGATCGCTTTTGCCAGTATTCTGCATCAGGGTCGGGATTATTCAACCACTGATGATAAAAAGACTCTGGGGCTAAATCTTTCATCAATTTTGGATTGGCAGGAATCGCACCGTTGAGAGGCAAATTACGACTGGCTCGATATAGTTCTAGGTAAGTAGCTTCATCTCCCGCCAAACGAGCTGTTTCCCCTGCCAGTTGAATCGCCCAAGCTAAACTAGCATAGAGACAAAATGCTCCGTTTTCATAAGCCCAGTCGTGGTGCAGATCCCAAGCAACCATAGCAGGAGCGATCGCCTTTAAAGCTTTAGGCTGATTGGCAGCAGCATAAAGTTGAGTCATGCCCTGATAGGAAAAACCATACATGCCTACTTTCCCCGTACTTTTGGGTAGTTGGGACACCCATTCCACTGTATCTAAGCCATCTGCTACTTCATGGGTAAATAAGTCAAACTTTCCTTCAGATGAGCCTCTTCCTCTAACATCCTGAATTACCACTATGTAGCCTCTAGCAGCATACCAACGAGGATGAGCATAAACTACCGTCGAAGCTATTTCTCTGCCGTAGGGCTGACGCATCAATAGGATAGGCAGCTTTTCATCTGTATCGGGATGATATATATCTGCATCTAGCCTGACTCCATCGCGAGTCTGCATTGAAGCCGTTGTTTTGATAATTTTGACCATGGGCAATTAATTTTTTAGACTTGCTATTCAATACCCTATCGCTGAATCGAATCAAAAAATTGATTGACATCCTGTATTGCGATCGCCAAGAAATATCCATCGAAAAAAGGCGATCGTCCTCGATTTTGCCTAGACTTAAAATTGAATAAAGCACCAGAATAAAAGTGATACGAATAGAAAATTTGATTGTCTTGAGATTGCCTTGTATTGCAGTGTTATTAGCAATTACTTTATTGGCAGCCTGTTCGAGAGTTTCTCAAAACGTGCATCTCAAATATGGCAATCCTAGTCAGGCTCAAACCAGGCTCAACAATTATCTGATAGAACGTACCCAATATGCCTTGTCATACAATTGTAATGTCGGCATATCTAATTGGGCTAGTTGGCAGCTCGATCGCAGCTGGATTGGTCAAGTCGAGCGATCGAATAATTTTCAATATGATGCCAATCTACCAGACAAGTGTTATGCCGCCAAACCTGGAGATTACAAAGGCAGCGGCTACGATCGCGGACATCTAGTTCCTAGCGGCGATCGCACTCGTCGTCAGGAAGATAATAGTGCTACTTTTATCATGAGCAATATCATTCCTCAAGCCCCCGCTAACAATCGAGAGGTATGGCGAGAGTTTGAAGAGTATTGTCGAGATTTGGTATTTCAAGATAAAGAGCTTTACATCGTTGCAGGTGGCAGTGGACTAGCTGATCGCATCTCCAAAAATCGTATCGCGGTGCAAAAGTACAATTGGAAAGTTGTGCTGATCTTAGAGCGTTCTGCAACAGAAATTTCTGTAGATAATGCTCAAACAATTGCTGTTTGGATTCCCAATTCCCAAGAAGTTGCTAATACTAATTGGAAAAATTATATTGTCCCTGTCAATCTGGTAGAAAAGCAAACAGGCTATGATTTTTTTGATCGCCTACCCAACAATATCCAAAAGCAGATCGAAAGATAGCTGAAGAGGTCAACCTCAATAATTGCTGGCTGTTTCCCATTTTGGCAAGCTAGCAATTAGAGCTTCTGCCTGTTCTTTGTTGAGGGGTTTAGAGAAGAAAAATCCCTGACCGTATTCACACTGCAACAGTCGCAATTGAGCTAACTGAGCCGTAGTTTCAATTCCTTCAGCAATCACGTCCATATCTAACATATGAGCCAAAGTAACGATCGCTTTGACAATAGCTGAATTTTCCTCCGCCTGCATCTGACTGACAAACGAGCGATCAATTTTGATCGTATCTACAGGAAAACGATGTAGATAGCTCAACGAAGAATATCCAGTACCAAAATCATCGATACTAAACTGAATTTCTTTTTTTCTGAGATTAAGGATAATGTCTGTGACCAAATCTATATTGTCGATTAGAGTACCTTCAGTAATTTCTAGCTTGAGGAATTTCCCCGATAAGCCTGTTTCCTCCAGCACGTGTTCTACTTCTTCAACCAATTTTGATTCGCGAAACTGATGGGCGGAAAGATTGACGCTCATTCTAATAGCTGGATGTTCGGGGTATTTTAGCTGCCAATTGCGCGTAGTCTGACAAGCTTCTTTAAGCAACCAATTACTCAACGGCAAAATCAAACCAGTTTCTTCACAGATGGGAATAAAGTCCGCTGGATTAATCCGCCCTTTAGTGGGATGATTCCACCTAACTAATGCTTCAAACCCTGAGAGGACACCAAGCTGCAAAGAAGTAATTGGCTGGTAATAAACCTCAAATTCTTCTCTTTCTATCGCTCGACGCAGGTCTGTTTCTACTTCCAATCTTTGCAAAGCTTTAGTACGAAGAGAATTATCAAACACTTCGTAACGTGCCTTGCCATGTTCTTTGGCAGAATACATCGTCAAGTCGGCATCTCGTAAAATCTCTTCAGGATTTTCGTATCCTACAGAAGAAAGTGCAATACCGATGCTGGCAGTAGTAAATAGTTCGTATCCTTCGATATTAAAAGGAAAAGTCAAAGTCTGATAAATACTCTCGGCTACCAAAGTAGCTTCAGACTTGCTGGAAATATTCTCTAATAAAATGGTAAATTCATCTCCACCTAAACGAGCTACTGTATCGGTTGGTGCGATCGATTTTTCCAACCGACGAGCAATTTCAATCAGCAATTTATCGCCGATTAGGTGTCCGACGCTATCATTAACTACTTTGAATCGATCCAAATCTAGAAATAAGACAGCAAATAAATAGCCATCATTACTCTGGCTTTTTTTAAGCTGTTGTTCTAAACGATCCATAAACAAAGCTCTATTAGGCAAACCCGTCAAAGCATCATGAAGAGCGTCATGGAGTAGCTGTTTTTCCATCGACTTGCGCTCGGTGATGTCGACAATTTGGTTATTAAAATGAAGTGGCTTGCCATCGGCATCTTTAACCACTAAGACCTTGAGTAAAGTATCGACTATGCGACCGTCTTTGGCAATAAAGCGTTTCTCAATTTGAAAATCAGTTTCTTTACCCTCAATTAATAACTGTTCTAAATTGCGATGAGCCTCCCAATCTTCAGGATGACTGATCTCTGCAAAGGAAACCCCTAATAATTCTTCTTGGGTGTAACCTAAAGCATCGCATAGAGCCTGGTTGACTCTTCTAAATTTGCTTTTGAGACAGCTGATTGCCATCCCAATTGGTGCCATCTCAAAGGTTAGCCTAAATTGTTCTTCGCTTTTTCTCAAAGCTTCTTCAGCATCTCGGCGATTGGTAATGTCTTCGGCAATACCCACAAAGCGATTTACCTTACCCATGACATCGCGAACGGGAAACGCCCTTACTCTCACCCAGCAGATAGATTCGTCTGGTCTGATGATGCGATATTCCTCTTCAAAATCATCCCCCGTCCTAAACTGGGTTTCAATGGTTGCTAAAGCTTTAAACGAGTCTTCTGGATGGATGGCAAATAACCAAGATTGAGGATCTTCATATAAACTCTGACAGCTCCGTCCCCAAACTGTTTCGTAAGTCGGACTAATATAGAGTATTTCGTCGGTTTTGGCTGAAATAACAAAGAAAACCTCCCGCACATTCTCAGCGATTTGCCGAAAACGAGCCTCTCTTTCGGTCAATTCCTGAAATTCTGTTCTCAGTCTTTGGTTTTCACTCAGAACTTCTTCAACTCGGTTTAAAAGAGAATTTTGCTGTTGCAAAATCCCCGCCATCTCCTGATTAGACATTCAACTGGCTATGAAAGTGGGAATTACATTCCTTATGATGCCCAATCGCCATGCAAAAATAACATCCACCATTTTAGATTTTTGGCAGAGGTTATTATCAAGTATCTTGCTAGCAAATTAGCAGTAAAAGTCTGTTTTGAGAAAATGAAATTTAAACAAAATTATGAAGTTGATTATTGTTAGCAACCGATGATTCTAATAACTTTTCCCTTTATTTCTTGATTGTAATAAGGGGTATTAGTCGCAGGAGACTTCAAGCTTGCTCGATCAGCAGTCCAGGTTTTTTGAGAATCGAACACAATTAGATTTGTGTTCTTGTCGGTAGATATTTCTGATGTTTTTTGATTTAAACACAGACAAGGATTGGTACTTAAAGCTTGCCACAGTTCGATCCCTCCAAGCTCTTTTGTTTCCACTAGTTCTTGCCATAAAATCGGCAATGCTATTTCTAAGCCTACTACTCCAGGAGGAGCTAATCCGAAAGGAACAGTTTTTTCTTCGTAGGTATATGCCTGATGATCGATCGCAATTGTATCGATAATTCCCTGTTGGATTCCAGAAATTAAGGCTGTGCGATCTCGTTCGTTACCCAAAGGAGGTTCTAGACGCAAGTTGGAACTGTAACTCGCAACTGCATCGCTGTTCCAAAGCAGATGCATCCAAGTCGTACTAGCCGTAACAGGAATATTTCTGCTCTTGGCATCGGCAATTAATTCTACTCCTCTTTGAGTAGAAACTCGCATAATATGAACGGGAGTCGGAATCTCGGCGATGATTTCTAGAACTGCAGCAATAATTGCCGACTCGGAGAAGCGAGGATTTCCCGACATGCCATAGCGAATCGAAGCTTCTCCCTCTCTGATGACTCCGTTTCCTGTAAGTTCGTTCTGTTCGAGGGCGATCGCAACTGGAACTTGCCAAGGTCGAACATATTCTAATAACTGTCTGAGTAAATCTAGATTACCAAACTTAAAGCGATCGCTATAGCCAACTATCTCTGACTTCAATTCTGCTAGCTCGTTTAATTTGCCATCTTTGGTGGCAGCACCCCAAAAATCGAGTCTGGGCAAGGAATTTTGGCTTTGAGAGCTTGCTCTACGGGCGATCGCTGTGACCATCTCCACAGTATCGATTCTAGGATCGGTATCGGGTAAAATTGTTACCCGAGTAAAGCCTCCAGCCATAGCAGCCTGCATCAGATCTTGGAGACTTTCCCTCGATTCGTTGCCTGGCTCTTGAATCAGGCTATATAAGTCTATCAATCCAGTACCAACAATTAACCCTTCTCGGTCGATAATTTTGGTTTCGGCTGGATATTCTTTGATAATAGGAGCAATAGACTCGAGCCGATCTTCCACTATTAATATGTCTGAGACGCGATCGATTCCTTGAGTGGGGTCAATAAACCGCACCTGTTTTAATAATTCCATTCTCTACTTTCGGCTCATAACTCAGTAAGGTTGAAACACTTGCAGCTTAAAGCTTATAATCTGTAGCCGATCTGCCCTACCGCTACTTTGGATCGACAAAGAACAGATAGTAGTTGACATCGTGTACGACAGATAACCATAATAATAGTTTGTGTAAACTTTAGCTTTCAAATAAACTCTTGGCTAATGTTATCGTGATCGGAGCCCAATGGGGCGACGAAGGAAAAGGAAAAATAACCGATCTACTCAGTCGCTCGGCAGATGTCGTGGTACGCTCCCAAGGTGGAGTCAATGCAGGACACACGGTTGTCGTAGCTGAACAAACTTTCAAACTGCACTTGATTCCCTCTGGGATTTTATATCCCGATACAGAGTGTATTATCGGTTCTGGAACAGTAATCGATCCTCAAGTGCTGATTGAGGAAATAGAACAGCTAAAGGCTTTGGGCGTAACGGTAGATAATTTAAACATATCTCAAACAGCTCACGTAACCATGCCCTATCATCGCAAGATAGATCGAGCATCGGAAGAAAGCCGAGGAGAATATAAAATTGGTACGACAGGCAGGGGAATTGGACCTACTTATGCTGATAAATCAGAACGTACTGGGATTCGGGTTTTAGACTTGATGAATTCCGAACACCTGCGAAAACAGCTTGGATGGACAATTAACTATAAAAACGTAATTTTAGAAAAACTATATAATCTACCTCCTTTAGACCCAGAGAAAGTAATTGCAGAGTATCTAAAATACGCTGAGTTTTTACGCCCCTTTGTGATAGACAGTTCTCTTAAAATATATGAAGCGGTTAAAGAGAAAAAAAATATCCTCTTTGAAGGCGCCCAAGGAACACTATTAGATTTAGACCATGGAACCTATCCCTATGTTACGTCTTCTAATCCAATTGCAGGTGGAGCCTGTGTTGGCGCTGGTGTAGGACCTACTACCATTGATCGCGTAATCGGCGTGGCAAAAGCCTATACAACTCGCGTGGGAGAAGGACCTTTCCCCACAGAGCTGAATGATGATATTGGTCAGATGTTGGGAGACTTGGGGGCAGAATTTGGAACAACTACTGGTCGTCGGCGCCGTTGTGGTTGGTTTGACGCTGTAATCGGTCGTTATGCCGTGCGAATCAATGGTTTAGATTGCTTGGCAATCACAAAGCTAGACGTACTCGATCAACTAGCCGAAATTCAGATTTGTGTAGCCTATGAAATTGATGGTGAAATTTGTCATCATTTTCCTACTAATGCCAGTCAATTCGCTGACTGCAAACCAGTATATAAAACTTTGCCAGGTTGGCAGGAGTCTACCACTGGCTGCCGTTCTTTATCCGATCTACCAGAACAAGCTCTCAACTACCTCAAGTACCTAGCAGAGTTGATGAAAGTTCCCATTGCTATTGTTTCAGTAGGACCAGGTCGCGATCAAACTATTATCGTGGAAGATCCTATTCATGGACCGAAAAGAGCATTGTTGGACGCAGATGGTGTTCCAGTATAGCTTGGGAATATTTACCACAAGGATTTATCGAGCAAAAATTTTGACTCTATTGCATTGACTCTATTGCATTATTGATTATCAAATTTAGTGAAGCACTATGAATATCACAGTTGAATGTAAAACCAGACCAGAAGGGAGTAAACCGCGCGCTTTACGCCGCGAGGGCTTAATTCCCGCAGCTTTGTACGGACATGATGGAGCAAATTCCATATCTTTGACTCTGCCTACCAAAGAGGCTCAGATGCTGTTGAGAAAAGCAGCAATCAACAACACTTTGATCGATCTTAAAATTCCCGATATGTCTTGGGAAGGAAAGGCTTTGATTAGAGAAGTTCAAGCTCATCCCTGGAAAAGAACCTTGAACCACTTGAGCTTTTTTACTGTCTCAGCAAAGCAGAAAGTGGAAATTGTCGTCCCCGTAATATTGACAGGGAAAGCAGCTGGAACAAAAGAAGGTGGCATTGTCGAGCAAATTATGACGGAGCTGCAAATTTCTTGCTCTGCGGCAAACATACCCGAATCGATCGAAATTGATGTTACTAATTTTGAAATTGGTACTATTCTTCATGTTGGAGAAATAGTTTTACCCGAAGGTACTACTGTGCTTGACGATCCAGAACGTACTGCCATTTCCGTTGTCTTGCCAGCCAAACCCGTAACTGAAAGCGAAGAGGGAGAGGGAGCAGCAACAGAGGTGATAGAACAAAAAGCAGATACAGCAGAATAAATTTTCATAGTTAAAGATCTACGGGGAAACATAGCCGTCGATCGCGCGATCAGAGATAGTACAGCACTGTCTCTGATTTTTTATTATCTGGCTGTTATGCTGTTTTTGGCTGGTGGATAATAATGCGATTTCCATCAGGGTCGTACGCATAGATTTCCCTTCCATGAGACGCTTCAATAATTTTTCCTGGGGGAGGAAAACCCATATCAATTAAACTTGCGATCGCTACGTTGAGACCTCGCACCTCAATACATAAGCTCATACTGCTACCTAAATTATTGAATTCTTGTTGTCGCTCTGATTTGGGCTTAAAGATTGCTAAATGTAGTTGCTCTAGCAGAAAATCTGAGTATATCGCAGCACGATAAGCATCGGATTTTGTTTGTATAAGCTGACTATAAAAGCTGATCGAACTGTCAATATTTTTAGTCTAAATTACTACAAAACAAAGAAACAACTAAAATTTATCTAATCTTTAAAATAATTGACTACAAATATACTTATAGTAGATTATATGAAAAAGTTTTAAATTGTTTTTGCATTCTGATAACCACTACATTCTCATCTTGCTTGGTAAATACAAACAAATAAGTGAAATTGAAAACACTGTTTGATTTTAATCTTATAAGCACCTAAAAAAGACTATATAATAGAACTTACGCATTGACAGAATAATGAGATAATGCACTCCTAAGTAAGAGTCATCGAAAAAACGGGTATCGAACAATCAGAAAAATCAGCAAACCCTCAACGGCACAATGCAATCTAGAACACTACACATTATTTTTA
>JBCDCO010000038.1:0-27871 GCA_039181635.1 Cyanobacteria bacterium P01_G01_bin.19
AAAAAGCGCAGAAAGTATAAATCTTTCACTTTAAAACAAGCTGGTTATAAATTCTTGTCTGGAAACAAAATCAAGATAGGAAGTAGACTATTTAAGTTTTCTCTCAGTAGAAAGATACAGGGAAAAATCAAGACATTAACTATCAAAAGAAATAATCTAGGTGAGTTGTTTTTGTTAGTAGTAACTGACTATCAGCAAGAACACATTCCAGTCGTGACGGGTAAAAGCGCAGGTTGGGATTTTGGGCTTAAGACATTTCTCATTGGCAGTGATGGCACAGAAATTAAATCACCCTTGTTTTTCAATCAGCTAAGAAACAAACTAAAAGCTGCCAATCGTTCTCTGTCTAGGAAAAAGAAAGGATCTAATAATTGGTACAAAGCCAAATATCATCTCAATCGTGTACATGAGCTAATAGCTCACAAGCGTCGTGATTGGTTCTGGAAGCTTGCTCATCAATTAACTGATGCCTACGATGTACTGATATTTGAAGATCTTAATCTAAAAGGGATGCAACGACTATGGGGTAGAAAAGTTAGCGATTTAAGTTTTGCTACTTTTCTAGAGACTTTAGAAACAGTTGCAACCAACAAAGGTAAGTTAATTCACTATATTGATCGATTCTATCCAAGCAGTAAAACTTGTTCGTACTGCGGGTACATCAACCAAGAATTAAGGCTTAAAGACAGAACTTGGGACTGTGTTAGTTGTAATACAAAGAAGATACTACGAGATAAAAACGCAGCAACTAACATTCATAGAGTTGGGGCTTCAACTCTAAGGCTAGGAGATGTCAGTCTGTCCCAGACAGCAATCTCTGTTTGAACCTTGAATCCCACGGGCGAAGCGTGCTTTAGCCGTGGGAGTAGGTCAAAAAGATTTTGAGCGTAGAAAAAATTAAGTAAAAATGGCGATAAACTCCTAAAATTTGTAAAGGACCCTTGCACTTATCTAAGCAAGAACAAATGTATCGTCAAACTAGCCCGTCGGAGCTTACCCCAGAAAATTTTGAATTACCCTTTGAAAGTAAGTTGTCATCAGAAAACCGATGGGTAATTATGACAGAGTCAATTCCTTGGTCAGATTTTGAGTCAGAATATGCAGAAAATTTCTCAGAAACAATGGGAGCAATAGCCAAACTATTTCGGATGGCATTAGGGGCATTAATTATTAAAGAAAAATTAGGAATAAGCGATAGAGAAACAGTAGAGCAAATTCGAGAAAATCCTTATTTACAGTATTTTCTAAGGATGTCAGACTATAGCAATCAAGCTCCATTTGATGCTTCCATGATGGTTTATTTTAGAGAAAGAATAGACCTAGATTTAGTTAATAAAATTAATATAAAAATTGTGAATAATCTCAGAAAAAAAGAGGAGGGAGAAACAGAAAAAAAAACGCAAAAGAAGAAGTTAAGTCAATCCAAAATCAAGGAAAGTTAATATTAGATGCTACTTGCGCCCCTGGGGATATAAGTTATCCCAATGATTTAGGAATACTAAATCAAGCCAGGCAACAAACAGAAAAAGTTCTAGATTATCTTTATAAAACTTGTCAAACAAAGAAAGTAAAAAAGCCAAGGACTTATAGAAAGAAAGCTAGAAAAGATTATTTAAAGGTGGCGAAGAAACGTCGTCCATTTCGACAAGAAAGAAAGTCAGCGCTCGCCAAACAATTACAATACATCAAAAGAAATTTATCTCACATAGAGAATTTAGTTAATTCAGGGGCTGATTTAAGTAGCCTAGCTCTAAGCAAATATAAAATGCATTTTTGATACTTCTGTCTTGCTTTTTCCTTCTTTCAAAAGTTTCAATCCACGTTGACGCATGTCTAAAGAATATGCCATTTCCTATTTTCTTCTTTTTTGATGTGCATCCTAAATTTAGCTTTAATTCTTCTCTGATTCAAACTTATTTCAGTTAGCTATAGTTGATTTCATCTAGAACAACTTATTTCTCAGTAATAAAAAGATATGCAAAAAAGCTTTAAGGTATTAATGCTCGGTTATTAGCAAATTATCTATCGTGCTTGGGAATATGCGATCGCTTGATCAAGAAAACCCTCCTCCAAATACACACAGTCTGAAGAAGGGTTTATGAGTGGGTACAAAAAGAAAGGGCTTTTGCTCGGTATCTATCGATTAGCCAAAATTAAAGCCTGTCGAGTCAATTCCCGAATCAACCGCAGCCACAACATCGTCGAAGGCAATTGCCACGCTGTAGTTAGCTGGATTAATGTCCCCCGAACCAACTGCTAAATAATAATCTCCTGCATCTAAAGTCAAGCCAAAACTATCCACAGGTATTTCTGTCTCCTGGGAAATTGCCAAAACTTCTCCTTGAGAGCTAAATAATGCCAAGTCTGCGTTAGAGCTATTTTCGACAGTACTCAAGGCTGCACCAATCTGCTTTGCTTCGCTAAGACTAAACTGAAATATATCTAAAGAATCTGTCCCGCCAATAGTTTCTGATGCCACTATATTTAAACTGCCAAGTTCGCCTAAATACAAAGCAGCATCAAAAGTATTACCAGGATCGGCAATTTCTAGTTCCACAAAGTCAGTTGATTGCAATAAGGTCAAGGTGATCGTCATAAAATGCTATCGATCTCAATCCCGCAGAAGATTTAGTAGCGATGGGTATTATAAAACGCCAAGATATTATTTTAGGTTTACAACTATCGTTTAAGCGTCCTTATACAAATTACAGAGTAGCCTCAGATTTCTGTGAATCAAGAGAAATTTAAAGACAAATATCGCATTGCTTCGGCTCGCCTACAGTCCTGGGACTATGGTTCAAATGGGATGTATTTCATTACTATTTGTGCTGGCGATCGCCAGCATTTTTTTGGAGAGATAACACAAGGCAAAATGGTTTTATCCCACGTCGGAATTATTGCAGATGTGTTGTGGTACGAAATCAAAAATAATGCCAAAAATATTGAATTAGGGGAATTTGTGGTGATGCCAAATCACGTTCATGGAATTTTAATTTTGAACAATCACAACGATTCTGATAGAGATAAGGCATGCCTTGTCTCTACACCCGCCCCCACTTACTTCCCCAACAAAAAAAACTCCCAGTAAATTAATACTGGAAGTCAAAATAACCAAATTAAATTAATTTAGATAGTCATAGAGAATTGTTACTTACCCTTGAAAGAAGCAATCCAAGATCTCAATTCTTCTTTTGCCACTTCTCTGCCACCTAATCCAAAGGCTAGAGCGATCGCAACAGCAATGCCGCCGAGAATCAAACCAAAGGCTAGGTTAACGATGTTCGGAGCAATACCCATACGATTTAGAGCCATTGCACCAACCAGAGTGAGAATCGCAACTCTGGCAGATTGGGCTAAGAAACGAGATTGAGCAGTACCAGAAGCCAAAATTAGATTGAAGGCTAAATTAGCTAAGTACAAGCCGATAGCAAAGACGATTACACCGATTAGTACTTGTGCTGCGATCGCTAGAATTACGCTAACAACTTCTTGCAATGCACTAATCTGGAGAATATCTACTGCAGTCAAAGTAGCAACCAGCATAATTCCTACTTGACTAAGCAAACCGATTAGCTCGGAAGGAGTTTTTGAACCAACTCTAGGCTCGGTTTGAATCATGGTAGGCTGTTCTGAGCCCAAACCCAAATCAATAGGTTCATCCAAAGATGGTTCCCCAGGAGTGGAGCTAGTTCCAGGCTCTGCTGAAGCCAGACCCAACCACTGTAACAGGTTGTTAAAACCAATGTTAGTGAGAATATTGGTTACAAATTCTGAAACGAACTGAGACGCAACATAAAAGAAACCGAGAACCACTACGGCTGCAAAGACTTTAGGCATCAAGTCTAAAACTTGATTGAGCATATCAGTTGCAGGTTCGGAGATAGCACTGATTTGTAGCTGTTCTAAGGCAGAAATAATCCCAGGAATCAGGATCAAGACAAAGACGACTGTACCGACAATGGAAGAAAGAGACTGCTTACCAGCACCTCCACCCATGCCAAATTTACGCCCGATATTGTCTACACCAGTAGCTGCTAGAAGATTGGAAACAATGCGTTTGACAATAGTTGCAATAAACCAGAATACTGCACCAATAATTACTGCGCCCAATACGTTGGGTAGCATTGCCAGAACTTCATTGAGCATTTCTTGAATGGGCTCAAGAGTTCCGTTTAGCTGCAGCGCATTTAAGATAGCTGGCAGAAACAGAAGAAAAATAAACCAATACAAAGCATTACCCAAAGTATCGGTCAGAGAAAAGTCTCCCGAATCGTCCGAGTCTAAACCCAAACGCTGTTCGATATTCAATGCTCCTAGTGCTGTTGTTACTAACGTTTTAACGATAGTAGCTACTACCCAAGCAATACCCAACAAGAAGGCTGCTCCCAAAATCTTAGGTAAGAAGCCTGTAATTTGATTGAGTAAGGTGTTAAGAGGAGCAGATACAGCTTCTAGCTGCAGCGCATTTAAGAAAGCTACTACGGCAAATAAAACTATCAGCCAGTAAAATAAAGTTGCAATCCAGTTTTCAATGGGTATCGATTCTCCACCCCGCTGTCCTGAAATTGCGGCTGCAATTTTATTATCAATATCAGTACTGTTAAGTAGCTTTTTGACTAATCCTTTGACTATGGATGCAACAATCAAACCCAATACTAGGATGAAAATTGCTTTGATTACTCCTAGTGCAGAAGCTCCTAGATTGCCATTGAGCAAATTAGTTACTGGATTTCCTCCGCCAGTCTGAGCCAAGACCAAAGGATCTAGTGACGAAATGTTACTAATTATTTGTGTCATGTTCTTCAGTTTTAGTTCACCCGATTGTTCTCGCAATTGATATTAGCGAGAAATGATACAGATGTCTTGTGATTCGTGGTCATTAATATATTTTTCTGCGATAATTATGCCAAATTAATTTCAATATGCTCAAAAAGTTAACAATATTCGCTTTTTTTCAGCCGATGTGCGTAGCCCACACGAGGTATTTTTGCGTTTATTTTTGATTTTGTGCTAACTGTCTCTTATGGAGATACAAATGTTGAGACAGCCTTTTTTCCCTATTAAAGCTAGATTTATCCGTAGTCGAACAAATTTTTAGACTGTAATAAAAATATTTCAAGTAGAAACAGTAATCTAGTAAAAATTAAAAAAGTATTAAATATGGATCTTGCATATTTATAAAGTTGATAATTGTAGTCTTCATTACTTTTAATTCCATATTTTAAAAAGCTATAATGTCATCGCTTCAATTTTTTGAACAATCAATCGAAATAAACGCCAGTGCTGTAATTACTGAAGAATGCATCACAGATCTTAAGTTGATGCATCGCTGGCTGAACCCGATGTTAAAATGCGAGCCTATCGGCACTTGGAGTACTCAAGTTAACAGCATGAGCCGATTTACGATCAACATTCCAGTACTTCAACCGAGTTTGAGAAGTGTAGTCGCTCAAAGAGAGCCTGGATTGATTGTTTGGGAATTTGATGGTTTTTTTAAGGGTCGCGATCGCTGGGAGTGTCAGCCGACTAAGGACGGTACTTTTTTGCTCAATCGTTTTGAGTTTGAAATTCCCAATCCTATTGTCAGCTGGGGATTTAATGCCTTTGCAGCGGGCTTGACTAAAAGAGACATGCAGGCACAGTTACGTAGATTAAAAAAGGTAGCAGAGGAAGTATATCGCTTGAGCGATAATTAGGGCTAATTTTGGTGGCAGCAAACTCTTGTCCTGCGTCTTTTGTCGGTAGGATAAACTTAAAATCCTATAAAATAGATCGGGACGATTGCAACAGTTCGTTCAAAAGCTACATCCCACTTTGGTTCAATCTTTTAATTCTTGTCGATTTTCTATGAATAACGCCAGCAAAAAATACAACATAATTACTTTTGGTTGCCAGATGAATAAGGCTGATTCTGAGCGTATGGCTGGCGTATTGGAGAATATGGGTTTTGAAGCTTCAGAAGACCCCAATCTAGCCGATTTAGTCCTCTACAACACCTGCACCATTAGAGATAATGCCGAGCAAAAGGTTTATTCTTATTTAGGTAGACAGGCAAAACGCAAACATAAACAGCCAGACTTGACTTTGATAGTGGCTGGATGTGTAGCGCAACAAGAAGGAGAAAAACTGCTACGGCGAGTACCAGAATTGGACTTGGTGATGGGTCCCCAACACGCCAATCGTTTGGAAGATTTATTGACTCAGGTATTTGATGGCAATCAGGTAGTCGCAACCGAACCAATACATATAGTCGAAGATATTACCAAGCCCCGTCGTGACAGCGATATTAATGCCTGGGTAAATATTATCTATGGCTGTAACGAGCGATGCAGCTATTGTGTAGTGCCTAATGTGCGAGGATTAGAGCAATCTCGTACTCCCGAGGCAATTAAAGCTGAAATGACAGAATTGGGTCGTCAAGGCTATAAGGAAATAACCTTATTGGGGCAAAATATCGATGCCTATGGCAGAGACTTGCCTGGCAGCACTCCCGAGGGCAGACACAAGCACACCCTAACGGACTTGCTATATTACGTTCACGATGTGCCTAATATCGAACGTATTCGGTTTGCCACCAGTCATCCGCGCTATTTTACAGAGAGATTAATCAAAGCCTGTAAAGAATTGCCCAAGGTTTGCGAACATTTTCATATTCCTTTTCAGTCTGGAGATAACGACGTTTTAAAAGCGATGAAGCGGGGTTACACTCACGAAAAATATCGCCGCATTATCAATACTATCCGAGAATATATGCCCGATGCTTCGATTACGGCAGATGCGATCGCAGGTTTTCCTGGAGAAACGGAAGCACAGTTTGAGAATACATTGAAGTTAATTGAAGACATTGGCTTCGATTTAGTTAACACTGCTGCTTATTCTCCTCGCCCTGCTACTCCTGCTGCACTGTGGGAAAATCAATTGAGCGAAGAAGTTAAAAGCGATCGCCTGCAAAGATTAAACCGTCTGGTTCACGTTTCGGCAGAAGCTCGTTCTCGCAGATATTTGGGACGGGAGGAAGAGATTTTGGTGGAATCTCAAAATGTAAAAGACCCCAATCAGGTTATGGGCAGAACGAAAACCAATCGTCTCACCTTTTTCCCAGGTAAGATTGAAGAGTTAAAAGGTAAAAGCGTTAAGGTCAAAATTACTGAAATTCGTGCCTTTAGCATTACGGGAGAACTTGTTGAGGTCTTGGATTAGTTATTTTTCAAGCAATCGATTATTGAATGTATGCTGGCGTTGGTTTTTATTGCCTGAGGATTAATGTGAGTTGGTGCTGCCTGGTAACTTTTTTCTTGTAGCATTTCGATTAAGTGCGATCGCTTTGGTAAATCCGATTGAGCGTGCTTGCCTATTTCTTGGAGGGTATAAAAACATGGTGGCAAACCAATTTCTCCTGCCATAGTTTTGAGTAGGTTTACCGTCTTCTGCCAGCCCAATTTTTGAGCTAGATCGATGTAACGCTGAATGAGTTGAAAGTCGTGCAAATCTCCCAGCCACATTGCACCGCTGACAGTAACCTTAGGATTGGGGCAGCTACAACTTACTCGATTTAATTGACGCCAAGTTATAGTTTGATAATTACCGCAGTGATGACAATAACCTAAAAAACCGTAATTCGACTCGTTAATACTGGGCTTCGGCAGCAAACGCAGCATTAAACGGTAGGTTTTGCCCGTAAATAAGGAAAATATGGGCTGTATGCCCAATCCTCTGGCGGATGCTTGCTGTTGAGTAGCCCCAATCAACAATCTCAAAGCCTGTTCGTGTCTGGCTGGATGAGAACGAGCGATCGCGCCATAGACTGCCACGCTTTTTTGCGGGGGATGTCCTGTAAGGGTTCTACCATCAGTGCTGGTCAAATACATCAAGCCGCCAATTTTAGCAGCATAAAGCATCGTATTGAGATAGGGAACGGCACTACCAAAACAATCTACGTCTACCAGATCGTAATAGTCACGGCGATCGTAGCAGCTAAAAAAGACTCGATGAGCGTCTTGATAAGTTAGGCGGAGGCGATCGCTGTTTATTGCCGATTTTAAGTTTTGCTCGATTGTCAAGCGATTATCGGGATTACCTTCATTAAGCCAAATATAGTCCGCTTTCGCCTCATGAAAATAGCGTAGACTGCGAACGCCACAACCCCCCAAAGCATCCAAAACCCTCAGACTTCCAGAGTCTTGTCGGTAAATAGTTGCAGCCAAGACGCCCAAATCTCGCACTAACTTACTGGCAGGATTATAAAAAGCTCGACCTACTCTAAATTTAGCTTGTCCTTCTTCGTACCAAAGATTTTCAGTCAACGGTCAATGTTTAAACTTATTGATTCTCAGCTATTAATTATCAGTTCTTTGTCCACCGCCAACAACAATTCATCGATAATGCGGTTGCGAAAATAATGCGGCGGACTCCATTTAATCCATTCAGAAGAACTGTGTTCTGTCATCACGATTTCTAGTTCTTCATTTACCCAACCAAAAAAGATGACTAGAGACTTTTCTACTTTTTGCCCATCATAACGCCTGTAACGAGGATAGTAGATAGTTTTAAAGCGAAAATCTAGCTCCAGACAAACTTGCCTGCTGGTGATGCCTGTTTCTTCCCATAATTCTCGCAAGGCGCACTGTAGTTCTGTTTCTCCAGGTTCTATATGACCCTTAGGCAGATCGTAACGATGCGATCGCTTCATTAATAAAAAAGATGGTTGTTTGGTTCGAGTAAAACAAATGACACCACAGGACTTTACTTTGTGCATGGAGAGGGATGGATCGAATCGCCAAAGCGATCCTATTTTAAGATAAAAAGTTTGCTAAACCATAATTCATACTTCAAATTCTTCAGGTAGGCTGAATCTACCATCAGCATCGCAGGGGAAGGCAACTACTTTAATTACTGAATTAATGGGTAGTGGACAGTAGATGTGAGGATATAATTCTGTTCCCCCTTCCAGATTTTCCTCAACCAATCTGCTATTTATTTTAGAGGGTTCAATCTCTAATATTACAAGACCATTTTGCCTTTTGTAGAATCGATGCGCCACTGTCAGAAGCTGATGAAGATAAGAACAATGGATAAAACCCTCTTGAGCAAATCCCTGAGGGCGATATTCTCCTTTAGTTTGGGCAGCTTTCCATTCTGATAAAGAAGTTATGTGATAGAGCAACTTATCTTTCATAAGTTAATAATTTGATGATCGGTTACAGGCAATAAAGTAATGAGTAGTTACTCTCCGCTGACATGAACCAAAATTTCTCGCTGATGACTACGTTGTCGATGCTCCCAAAGATATACTCCTTGCCAAGTGCCCAAAACTAATCTTCCTCCCGAAACAGGAATGTTTTCTGAAGTGTGAGTCAATGCCGAACGAATATGAGCTGGCATGTCGTCTAGTCCCTCTGCGCTATGAACGTAGAGGTTTGCATCTTCAGGAACTAAGCTGGCAAAAAAGTTTTCTAGATCGACTAAAACATCGGGATCGGCATTTTCTTGAATTAGTAAAGATGCCGAGGTATGGCGAACAAATACCGTGCATAAGCCATTAGTTATTGCGGATTTTGCTACTGCTTGCTCAATTTGGCGAGTAATTTTGTGTAGAGACTTGCCCGTAGTTTTGATTTTTAGAGCTATTTGATGATGTTTCATTTATGCGATCGCAGACAAAATATACTTTATTTAAGCAATGATTATTTGGGTTGTTTATTTATTTCAGGATTTTTTTGCGGTTTTCCAGGTTTGTCTCCTCCTTCTTCCGCTGCTAATTCTTGAGGAGTGGGATTAAAATTGCAGCGCGCAAACAGGTGTTTGATCACGTTTTGTTCTTCATCTGGTAAAGCAAACCACCAAGGAAGATGTCCTGTAGGTGCTTGAGTCGGATCGAAATCTAGCTGTTCGTAAAGTAGATAGCCACTTCCACTAGACACATCGCCTTCTTTCCAACCTACCTGAGTGGCAAAACTGCGCCAAGTTTGAGTCGAAAAGTCTCCCTTTTGATTAACGCTTTGCCATACTTCTTGCTGAGAGCTAAAGCCAAATTTGTTGCCCGTATACTTTGTCCAGAGGGAATCAATCGTTCTGATGTCGGGACAGGAAAACTCGGCAATAGTTTTTAGTTCGATAAAGTAATGTTTGTTTCTTTGTTTGGCAGTTTGAACTATCTGTTCTACTAGCTTATAGGTTTGTAAGTCGGCTTCCGACCATTTTTGCGCTTTGAGTAAATCTCTCAAAGAAGTATAGTCGATACCCGTTTTCTCTGATACCAGAGCCACCTTTCTCGTGTTTCCAGCAGTAGTCACTTCAATTATTTCTGATTCTACTTTTGAAATTTCTGGCTCGTTAGCGATCGCATTTTCGGTAGCTGCTTCTGGAGAATTTTCGGCTTCTGGCTGTGCTTCTGGTGTAGGCTCGGGGACGAAAGTTGGTACAGAAGAAACAGTGTTAGAACCCTCTGTAGCTGTTGTGTTGCTATCTACTGGGGTAGGACTAGATTGAGTTGCTGGTGGTTCTGCTGGAGTAGCTGGTTCGGAAGATGCAGGTGATGTTTCTGTCTGAGTTACCACCTCATTGCTGGGGGGTGTAGCTGTCGGATTGGCTGGCGTTGGAGCAGGTTGAGGCTGCTGATTTGAGTTAGCAACGGCTGTTTGATAGGCATCAATGGGAATTGCATAGTTGGATGTACCACCCGACAAAGCATGAACGTTAGCCTCGCCATGTACCCCAATCATCAAACCATCTCTGTTAAATACAGGACCACCGCTCATACCTGGAAAAGCTTCGCCGTTGTAAATCAAGGAGTAGCCATTTTCAGTCGATTTTGGCAGTATCCCAACTAAACTAGCTGAAAAGAATCTATAGTAACGGTTATCTTCTTTGCGCAATTCTCCTGGATAGCCAGCAAAATAAACGCTTTGTCCTTCATTCAAACTGGCAGGATTGCCCAACTCTGCTATTTGATAGTTTTGGTTGCTGGTAAATCTCAAAATAGCCAAGTCTAATCCACCTATCTGCTTGATGCTAGCTGGATCTACTTCGTGTTTTCTACCGTCAATCGTCCTGACAACATATGCACCCTGATTTTTAACTACATGCCAATTAGTCAATACCGTGTAAGTATTATTAGAACTTTCGATTAGCGAACCAGAGCCAATACCAGCACCGTCTATACGAACAATAATTTGTTTGGCTCGTAGGTTAACTTCTTCTGGGGAAAGAGTTTGAGCTATCTTGACAGCAGCAGATCGGACAACGCTTGGTTGAACAGTCGTCAGCAAAGCACTAAAAGCTAGAGTAAAACCTAGCGTTCCACCCATTAATGATTTACTAATCTTGCCCGAAAAATTCATTAATTTAAACTCCAATAAATCTAACTAACAATCAACAGGATGTATTGACGTTAAAACTAGTTAATGTTCCGCATCGAGATGGATGTTCAGTTAGAATTCACACATTAAATACAGGATCTAAAATTCAGGGCGTGCGATCGATTAGAAAAAAAGAGCTTTTTTCGGTCTTGCAACGACCTACTTCGTCGAAAAATAACCTCCGTAGCGATGCTACTCAGAACATTTTTCTCCTTGTATCTCGCTGAAATCCTCTCAAAAGCATTCTTCCCCTTAATCAATCGCACGCCCTAGTTTAATTTGTATATTCTAGCCAAAAACCGTACTCTCAGTTTCTATCTAATAATCAGCAATACCGAAATAAACCCAAAATGGATAATTAAAACGAGCCTGGAATATCTTTCCCAATTCCTAATCCCCACCCGATGCGCGTACATGCAGGCATAGCCCTTTGTTTAGCGGATTAAAAATCCGCAGGGTCGCATCGCAATCCACAGTCCCTGCCTTAGCTATTTAATGTTTAATAAAGTGGAACTACTTAATCAGCAATACCGTATCATTACATAATTGATCGTGCCAATCTTAAATAGAACGATTCCCCGCTCGATTTTAAGTCAATTCTGGGCAACAGCTATGCAAAAAAACTGAATGATATACTAATAGATCGTCAACCATCCCAAGAATCGAAGAATCAGTAATGGCGGAAAAGAACGCAGGAAGAAAAATAGTCAGCGATAATCGTCAGGCTCGTTATCTCTATGAAATCCTCGAAACCTATGAAGCGGGGATCGAATTAGTCGGTACAGAGGTAAAATCGATTCGTGCGGGAAAAGTAAACTTGCGAGATGGCTACGCTTTTATCAAAAATGGCGAGGCTTGGTTGAGTAATGTTCATATCTCTCCCTATCAGGCTGGAGGTAACTATTTCAATCACGAACCTTTACGAGTACGCAAGTTACTGCTGCATCGCAAAGAAATCAACAAATTAATCGGGCAGACAGAACAGAAAGGTTTAACCCTGGTTCCTTTAAAAATGTACTTCACCAAGGGAAAAGTCAAAGTTGCCATTGGTTTGGGTAGAGGTAAGAAACTTCACGATAAACGAGAAGCCGCTAAAAAACGCGACGATAAGCGTGCAATGGAAAGAGCAATGAAGCGGGATTAATTTAATCTTCGATCTAATCGAAAAAGCACAGTAGGGCGTCAACACGAGTTTTCAATTCAGCAAATTTTTTAATATTTATTTAGAATAGTTAAAAACTTTGAGATGAAATATCACGTTGTTTTCGATGGCAAGTGCAATCTCTGCACTAATTTTGCCCAATTACTCAAACAATTCGATCGCGAAGGCATTTTTGGCTATATTCCCATGCAGGATGAAGTGGCTTTAGCAAAGTTTGGCATCACTCCCACCGACTGCGAGGCAGGAATGATCCTAATCGATGCTCAAAATCCTCAAGCCAGATGGCAAGGTAGCGAAGCAGCAGAAGAAATTGCTAGCCTGCTGCCCATGGGCAATTTATTTGTTAACGCTTATCGGGCAATTCCTGGCATAAAATGGATTGGCGATCGCAGTTACGAGCAAATACGGGATAATCGCTATCAGTGGTTTGGTGAAAGAGATGAACCTTGCGACTGTATCTAAACACAGTCAATTTGAATCAATATTTAATCAACTTTAAAAAAACAATGTCACAACCAACTATTTGGGTAAACGAACAAATCGATCCAGGCGGTTTAATCTACGCCTGTATTGCCTGTCTGAATGAAGAAGCCGCCAACGACTGTCATCAGAATTGGCAAAATAATTTAACCGAACAACAAAAAAAGAGTGGTTGGGTTGCTACTCTCCGTACAGTTGATTCCTGGGATGATGTTCCAGTCAATGCTCTCAAGTTAAGCTTTTAAAGCTAGCTTTTTCTTGCTTTTAGATAAGGTCAAAAGCTATGATAATAAAACGTAGTCGTTATGAGTTTACTTTAGAATAAAAAATAAGCAAAAAATTATGGCAAACAAACAGGTAGAAAATCTAGTAATTATTGGTTCTGGTCCAGCAGGCTATACTGCGGCAATTTATGCAGCTAGAGCAAACTTAAAACCAGTCTTATTTGAAGGTTTATCTGCAGGAGGAGTGCCTGGAGGACAGCTAATGACAACTACTGAAGTCGAGAACTTTCCAGGCTTTCCCGAAGGAATTACAGGACCCGAACTCATGGCAAAAATGCGATCGCAAGCCATTCGTTGGGGAAGTGAATGTTATACAGAAGATGTAGTTAAAGTTGACCTTTCCCAACGTCCTTTTACTATTACTTCTACAGAGAGAGAAGTCCAAGCCAACAGCATTGTTGTTGCTACTGGTGCAACGGCAAAACGCTTGGGCTTACCCAGCGAAGGACAGTATTGGAACAACGGAATATCTGCCTGTGCGATTTGCGACGGTGCTAGCCCGATCTTTAACGGTAAAGAATTAATCGTAATTGGCGGTGGTGACTCGGCAGCCGAAGAAGCTATATATCTAACCAAATATGGCAAACAAGTTCATCTTCTGGTACGTCGGGGAGAACTACGGGCGAGCAAAGCAATGCAGAACCGAGTTTTTAATAACGCCAAAATTACCATCCACTGGCATACGGAAGCAGTGGACGTTTATGGTGAAAACAATCGCATGACGGGTATCAAAGTCCGTAACGTTCAAACAGGCGAAGAAACAACTATTGCTAGCAATGGCTTGTTTTACGCGATCGGACATCAACCCAATACAAGTTTATTTGAGGGGCAACTCGAACTAGATGACGTGGGCTATATTACGGTCACTCCAGGGACGGTAGCCACTTCTGTTGAGGGCGTATACGCAGCGGGAGACGTACAAGACCACGAATATCGTCAGGCAGTCTCCGCAGCAGGAACAGGCTGTATGGCAGCATTAGCAGCAGAGAGATGGCTATCTGAACGCAACCTAATCATCGAACACAGTCAGCAGCAAATTGAGAGTTCGGCAGAGCCAGAAACAATCGTCAGCAAAACAGCAGATACTCAGGCTACATTCAAACTAGACCATACCAGCCATGTTGGTGGTTATGCCTTGAGAAAACTCTTTCACGAAAGCGATCGCTTGTTGATGGTTAAATACGTTTCTCCCACTTGCGGTCCTTGTAAGATCCTTTCGCCTATCTTGGATAAGGTCGTTCGAGAATACGCCGATAAAATTCATTTTGTTGAAATAGATATTGCTGCCGATCCAGAAATCGCTCAAATGGGTCAGGTTGTGGGGACTCCAACAGTTCAGTTTTTCTGCGATCGCGAGTTACTTCATGAGGTTAAAGGAGTCAAGCAAAAAAGTGAATATCGCAAATTAATCGAGCAATATCTACCTGCAACCGTATAACATTGGTTTTTAGCTATCAGCTATCAGCTATCAGCCTCAAATTACCCTCGCTCTCGGTTTAAAGCCTTGCCTTCGGCTGTCGGAAGCTCTTCGAGCGTCGCTCGTAGTCGTTGGTTATTAGTTATTAGTACTAAATTAGCTACTAAAAACTAACTACTAAAAACTAAAGACCAGAATTTTTGTCCTTTAGGACGGAGAGTATCAATGCGTGTTAACTGGTTACTGTTCGTTATCTATAACTTCTCGTTTGGAAAAACCCCAGGTGAAAAATACTCCCACCACTGCAATAGTTACCCACTCAGGAATGTAGGTATCTGGTAGCCATACTTTTAATAAAAGACGCAAACCCACAAAGCCAACGGTGATAAATCCTGCGTCTTCTAAGTAAGTATATTCCTGCAGCCAACGGATAAATAAACCCGCCATAAAGCGCAAAATAACAATTCCAATCGTTCCTCCAGCAATAATCAGCCAGGTTTCTTCGGTAATAGCGATCGCTGAAGTAACACTGTCCAAAGAAAAAGCTAGATCGGTAATGGCGATCGTGGGAATTACCTGCCAAACCGATTTAAAGCCCAAAGTTCTCTTCTCAGAATCTTGTTCGGATTCTTCTTCAGAAAAAAAATAGTTAAAAACCAGCCACAATAGATATAAAGCCCCAAGTAATTCAAACTGCCAGTATTCAATTACATAAGTTGCACCGAGAATTAAGACAATTCTCAGGATATATGCGCCAGCTAATCCTACATTGAGAGCCTGTTGTTGGGATTTTGGATCTTCAACGCTTTTGGCAATTGACGCTAAGGCGATCGCATTGTCAGCGGATAAGACTGCCTCCAAGACGACCAAAATTAGCAGTATAAAGTAAACTTCAACTCCTGCATTAGTAAAGTAATTGACTATGTTTTCTAGCATTCAGATATATGTTTTTTCTTAAATTTAGATTGAAATTTTCAATCTGCATCTACTTAGATTAGACCAAAAGAACGCCATAATAAATTTATTAATTCGCTGGTTTTCTTTCGATTTTCCCAAGTTTCCTTTTTAATTATGTTGCATGTTGTTACAAGATGTTTTGTTTGGGGTCAATTATGACGCAAATTAAGGGTGGAATATCTTGTTCGCAAAATTAAACTAAGGAGAAAAACATTTATGATCTCAGATAGCCAAATTTACATAGCTCTTGTTGTAGCACTATTTGCTGGAATCATGGCGATTCGTCTTTCTACTGAGCTATACAAGTCTTAGTCGTGATAACTATCTAGGTTTCTAGATTGGTTGTTGAGGATTTCAGATTGGCAAGAACTTATTTCTCTTGTTAATCTGGAGTCCTAAAGTCATTAGCAACCGCTGCAACTAGAGACATGGACTCCAATCACCAAAGACGCCAAAAAGTCCGTCGCCCATCTTCTCGCAAAGGAAACCCCTATCGAGGAGTCACTACAGAAATTAGCCTTAAATTGATCTTGAGCTGGGCAATTGCCATTGCTGCGATCGCATCTTTAATCAGACTTTTGCCCTATCATCTTTCTCAGCAGGCAAAACTTAAAGAATTACGCATACAGGTAGAAGAAACCGATGCCAGAGTATCAAAGTTAAGAGAGCAGCTCAATCACAATTTCGATCCTCAAAGAACTCAAAGCTTGATGGAACATTATAGTTCTCTAACCTCTCCCAACCAAAGTCGCATCTACTGGTTGCGTGAAGATAACCAGTCTCAAAAACCCAGACAAGATAGATGACCAATTAGAAATGATAATCAACCAAGGGCGAAATCAATTCATCTAGCCATCCCATTACTTTAGCTTTATATTTGGCAAGTGCAGGATTGGTTGCAAGAATATCTAGGGCTTTGTAATAGTCTCCAACAGCACAATTCCAATCTCCTCTCAAGTGATAGGTTCTGCCCCGTTCGGAGTAAATTCTTTCTTCTAATGTGTCGCCAATAATTAGAGTAATATCAAAGTTTTCTATGGCTAAATCGTATAGCCCTAGTTCGCGAAAGGTAATTCCTTGGTTGATCCAGGCTCGCAGATTAGCGGGGTTTAGATCTAATGCTAAATCGTAATCGGCGATCGCTTCTGCTAAATCTCCCTGAGCTGCATGACAGTTAGCTCGGTTATTGTAGGCACTATCGAGATTGGGATTGATTTGTAATGCTTGGGATAAGTCGCAAAGAGCTTCAATAATTTGGTTATTGCGGAAGTACATTAAACCTCGATTATTATAATCTCCTGCATTATCAGGACAAAGAGCAATTAGTTCATCGAGCAGAAAAATGGCTACAGCATAGTCTCCTTGAGAAGCTTTTTCTTTTACCGAATTTCTCAAGAATTGTTCTGTAATTTGGCGGTCTAATTCAGACACAACATCACTATTCAGCGAACCCAAGTCTAAGTTGAAATTAGATGAAGAACGTGCCTGTTTTAACTGCCCTATATTTCTATAATTTGTTTCTCGATTGTAATTGCTTTTCATCGCATCGATTAGACTTTTCTTGTTGCTACTTTACTATTGAGTTGGATGAATGAGATTTGCTAAATGTGTCACCAATTGAACTGTCTTACAATTGTGTAAATTGCTCAAATTTGATTTTTGAGTCTTTTTCAACAGCATCATGACCAAATCATGACCAAAAAAAAATCAAACGTCTTCCACAGAATTACTTAAATTAATTTTTAATTACTTATAAGCTTTGATAAAAAATATTTGCTTTCATCACAATTTAGCTTCACATTAATCTGGGGAAGCTCGTTTTAAACTACATTCAGTGATAACGTCCGTAGCTACTGCCCGTCGTTAAAAACTTTATTTGAAATTAGCATTTAAAAAATATGAATAGTGGAACTGTATTTGCAAGAGCAGCTGATTTACTACCAGAAGATTACTGCGTATTAGGATTGGCTACTTGTTTTATACGAGAAGATGGCGATATACAAGAATTACAGATATTAGAGCCGATCCCCTCATCCGCGTTGGAAGCGCTAACTAAAGGTATTCCTACTTCTTATCAACTGGCTTGTTCTACTACTTTGGGCGATATTTTTCAATCGGATAAAGTAAATATTCCTCAACAGCTGCAAAAAGATAAAGAAGTTAGCTTGTGCGATCGCTTTGCCGAAAGAGTTGCCGCAGCCACTCGAACCTACAAAAGCCGACCACAAGCAAAAGATATTATTCCTTTGGGGACAACCAAACAAGACTTTAACTATTCTTTAGAAAGAAAAAGAGTTCTTAATAATTCTCGGGTTGTGAGCAATGATGATAATGTCAAACAGCACTCTCATACCCATAAAGTTTTATGAGCTAATTAAGCCAGTTAATCTAGATCGATCTTATAGTCGGCGATATTTTGCTGCGATCAAAATCACGAAAAATTGTGATTTTGATCGCAGAGTTAAGTTGTCTTGAGAGTTAAATTAATTGACATAGCGATCGTGAAGTTTTAGTAAAGTAACTATCAAGATTTAATAATGAAAAACTTAACTATTCAACAATTTTGTCAGCTAGAAACATTAAAAGCAGATTTAAATCCTTTAATTGCATCGAGTCACGAGTGTAGCGAGAAAATCGAAGGTAATTTATCAGTATTTAAATTAACTAATCCCGAAGGTGAAATAGTTCGAGAGCTAATTGTCGTACTTTAATCAACAGTTAGAACAGTTATATATATCATTTAGCTGTCAGATATTATTATCCCAGATGGATTATCTAGGAGCCAAATACTTGCTAGACACGTTGCAAGGTTGGTTCGCTATCCGAACTTTTCGACTCTGAATCTGGTGTGTGAACTTGGTACTTAATTAAGTCTGCTAGATCCTGCAGCTGATTAACAGCTTCTGCACCCTCAAGCTTCATTAGCTCTCGGTCATCTCGCATTTCCGTCCAGGTAATACCATGGTCTGAAACCAAAAATCGAATCAGATGTTCGTCTCCCAAACTAACCATAAACGACGCGCTATTCATTTCTCCGCCACAGGTGTAGCAAGAAGCCAAATAACCTTTGCTCTCTAAAGCGATCGCCAAAGCTTGAAGGGTCATTACTAAATCTTGTACGAATTGACGATGCTGTTGTGCGAGTCTCTTAAACACTTTGTTCCTCCGAACACCTCAAGACTAATTGTAAACGCTGATGGATTTTTTAAAGATTTTCTTAAGATTTTTTGCCTCTATCAATCCTCAACAATTAATTTTTTTTATCAGTGTATCGAAGGTCAGACTAATTTTGTGTGCCTTTTGATTCAATTGGCTTAGGTTCTACTACAATCGCACATAATGGAATAACGCCAGAATCTTCTAGAACCACTTCCAGATTTAGTTCTACGGTTTTGGCAATACCTGCAACAGACAAAGAAAACTCAAAGCCGCATTGATTTGCTGCAGGTATATCGGGATACTGCTCGGCGATCTTAGGGCGACGAATTGAAGTCGAAGTTTCTAATATTTTTACCGATTGACATACAACTTTCAAGACGTCAATCTTGGATCTTTTCCCCAGCACCCAACCCTTTACCGTTAATGCACCAGCCAAAAGTTCCGCATCGGCGTTGGGAGAAATGATGCCAAAGCCCCATAGAGTATCAAATTCCTCTTTGGGAAGAGTTTTATTAATTTCTTTAACTACGATAGGGCTTTTAATATACTGCAGCCAATCTTGAGAACGGATTAACGATTTCTTGGCTCGCTCTAGCTGAGATTTGGTTAAACTTAACTGCTTTTGCTTGTCAAATAGCTCTTTTTTGTAGCTTTGAGCCTCTTCATCGAGCTGACGCAACTTTAGTTGAGTCTCTCCAAGTTCGATCTGAAAACCCTGGTTAATTTGTAGCTGAGCCTTAGTTTGTTGTAGTTCTTTCTCTGCTTGCTGAAGATTTTTTTGGCATCTTTCTAGTTCAAACTCTAATTTTTGCAGTTTAGCTTGAGCTGCCGAAGCTTGCTGTGCTTCTTGCTTATACTTTTCTAGATCTCCTTCAGACAACCAGTTAGCTAGTTTAGGAAGCCTCACATTGTTACTCCTCAAGCAATAATAGTTAAATTTTATAAAACAGCATTTGCCCCTCTATGTAATAGCAAATAGCTGATTAATACCGTTAAATTCTACCCCAAGATCTAGATTATGCTAGAGAATTAAGTACCTGTACAAAATTAATTTCTCGACTGAGACTGGGGAATCCTAAAGGATACCGCTTCGCATAAGGTTAAGGGGAAAAGGCTTGCGCCGCATAGTTTGGTGGAAAAGGGGACTAAGTTGTGTACTTAAATTTGCCTTACTACTTAGAATGAATTGGCGTACTCCGTTATCTGGTAAGTTATGATTGATCGCTTTAGCGACTCTATTCTACGTTTAGAAAACGTCAGTCTTCAAGCTACTGTAGGCTCAGATTTTTTACTACAAGATATTTCGTGCGAGCTCCAATCAGGGCAGAAAATCGGTGTAATCGGTGCATCTGGCTCGGGCAAAACATCTTTTCTCAAACTATTAAATCGTTTGGTTTTGCCCACCAGTGGAGAAGTTTTTTTTAAGAATATCTCCAGTCAACAGTTTAATGCTATCGAACTGCGCAGATTGATCGTCCTAGCGCCTCAAGAGCCGAAGCTATTAGGAATGAAAGTCATCGAAGCGCTCAAATATCCTTTAAGCTTGCAGCATTTTTCAGAGGCAGAAATCAAAGTTAGGGTCAATACCTGGATCGATTTACTAAGTATTCCCGAATCTTGGCTGAACAAAACAGAGCTACAGCTATCTTTGGGGCAAAGACAACTAGTGACTATTGCCCGAGCCTTGGCAATGCAGCCAGATGTATTACTATTAGACGAGCCAACTTCTGCTCTGGATATCGGAACTGCGACTCGCGTTCTACAGATATTGGCAGAGACAAATCTAAGTCAAAATTTGACGATTGTAATGGTCAATCATCAGTTGGAGTTGATTGAAGATTTTTGCGATCGCCTGTTGTTTTTTCAGGACGGAAAATTAGAACACAACGTAGAAGCAGATCGAGATAACTGGCAAATGTTGCAAGCCAAATTAATGCGATCGCAGTTGTCGCAAGAAGAAGAGTGGAACTAAGCTAGAAGATAGATTCGTTGATCCCAGTACTACATCCTGCGAGAAAAACGACTTATGCTAGTGGTATTAGTCACGGGAGGGCGATCGTCCCCAGCATTTTTTTGCTGTTCGATCAGTTCGGGATTGAACCTATATCCCACATTGCGTACAGTTTGAATAATGTTTGGCTGTCTGGGACTGACTTCAATTTTTTTTCGCAGGGACAAAACATGAGTGTCTATAGTCCGAGGATTGTCAATTGCTTCGGGCCAGGCTCTTTGTAACAATTCTGCGCGACTCAGAGGATTTCCTTCCGCCTGAGCTAAGACATATAGTAAACTAAATTCTTGTGGCGTCAGTTCGACAAAACTATCGTTTAGTTTTACTCGCCTTTGTGCCAAATCTATCTTAAGATCCTTACATTCAATCGACAGGGGAACTGCCTTATTGATCCGCATCCTTCTAATCAATGCCTCTACTCTGGCTAGAAACTCTTGCATACCAAAAGGTTTGCTTAAGTAATCGTCAGCACCAGTTTTTAGTCCTCTAACAATATCTTGTTCGTTACTTTTAGCTGACAACAAAAGAATCAAAGATTTCTGCTGTTGATAAAGCCAGTGAGACAACTCTAGTCCATCTCCGTCAGGTAAATCCGAATCAATAATCACTAGCGATGGCTGGTGTCTATAAAAAGCATCTCTACACTGTTGTAGACTAGCAGACTGGCTGACAACATAACCTGACTGCTGCAGATGCCAACCCAGTAGCGAACGTAAGTGAGGGTTACTTTCAACTATCGATATATGTGCTGAAGTCACTTTTGCCTCATTAAGTTTTGGGAAATTCCTCGTACAAATAAGGCTATCATCAGCATCATCGATGTTTTGTAGCGAAGATTACTAGAGAGTAAAGATAGTACTTTCTGTAAAAAAAAATGTAATTGTTAAAAGTTAAAGGATTAAAATAATAAAAAGTCAAAAAAGTCTACAATTTTTAATTGTTTTATTTTGACAAAAGTATTTGGCAAAACTTATCTTATTTGTTTATTTCCAGTCATGATTATTGAAGATCCTAAGACAATTCGCCACTATCAAAAAATTACAGATGGAATGGTCGATTTGTGGCGCAGGCGCTACAGTTTTGAAGAAATTAGGCTGTATATGGAAGGATATATTTCCTGTCTGCGCAATAGCGATTTTGTCGAGCAACACTTAATTCATCGTTTGGAAGAGCAAGCTTTAATCTTCTTACGAGATCCCTCTAACTTTGAGCTGTCTTATCCTCAAACTCAAACCGAAAAAGAAACTGATTATTGGTAAACCTAGATTAAACCTACTGGCATTCTATTTTGAAAGGAATACGTACCTGAAAGACTGTCTTGCCAGCCTCTGAGGTAAAATTCATGCTGCCTTTGTGCTGCTGAACTACTATGCGTCGAGAAATATCTAAACCCAAGCCGCTTCCTTTACCAACTCCCTTGCTGGTAAAGAAAGGTTCAAAAATGCGCGGCTGTATTTCTGGCGGAATACCCGAACCATTATCAATGATTTCTACTAGTACGCAGTTATTTTCCACAGCCGTATTAATTATCAGTTCTCCTTTGCCATCCATGGCATCGATCGCATTATCGATTAAGTTTGTCCATACTTGATTGAGTTCTCCACCGTAAACAGATATAGTAGGTACATTCTGGGCATATTCTTTGCGAACTTTTACGCCATATTTAAGCTTGTGATGCAAAATTTTGAGGGTATTGTCTATTCCTTCATGGAGATCTATTTCTTGTACTGCCGAGCGATCCATATAAGAGTAGTTTTTGATTGCTCCAACCAGATCGGAAATACGGGTAGTACTTTGCTCTACTTCTCGCACTAAGCCATTCATCGTCAAAGTTGCCTCTAGCCACATCGTAGCTGATTGAAAAGCAGAGTCTTCCATTTCTTCAGCCAATTCTTGTAGCTGAACTGGTTTAATTCTGGCGCAAGCCAAACTAGAAGACAATTCCCAAGCATTAGAAACTCCTTTGTCTTCCAACCAATCAGTCAGACTATCTTCTAGATCGCTTTGTTCTATGGGAGAGAGAGATTCGTCATGCATGGCTTGGCATGCTTGCTGCTGCAATTCTTCGAGTAGCTGACGCTGACGAGGTGAAAACTGTTTGCTTTGCAAAAACAAAATATTTTTCTGTAAAGATGCGATTGTCGCTCCCAATTGCTTGGCAGCTCTTTTACCCGCAGCAGCAGGATTGTTAAGTTCGTGAGCCAATCCTGCAGATAGTTTACCCAATGCCGCTAGTTTCTCTTGCTGGCGTAGTTTTATTTCCAGCTCTTTGGAACGCTCTGCTAAAGTCGGCACAAATAGATCGATACTGCGGGGACAGTCTTTAAGCAATTCTTTAAAATCATCAAAGCAGATTACTCGGCTCACGCCAATGCTGCTGGCGGTTGCTTGCGAAATTCCCCCAGTTAAAGCGCTTAAATCTCCTGTAAATTCACCTCGACGATGAACCGTAACTACTATTTCTTCTGCACCTAACTGTTTGGTAATCTTAATTTCTCCATCCAACACTACATAAAAACATTCTGCAGCGTTCCCTTCCTTAAATAGCACTTGGTTGGCTTGGAGTTTTAATACTGTTCCACAGGCTTCCAAATTTTCTAAATACTCTTCCTCTAATATTGGAAAAAGAATCGAATCTGACGAACTCTTAGCCATAAATTTAGATCTCGTGGATACACCATCTCTAATTATAAGAAACGGGCAGATTATTGCCGATCGAAAGCAGCAGACGACGACGATTGTTTAGGGCTTTTTGATAGTTGGGATTGTATTCTAAAGCTTTATTGTAAGACTCGATCGCTTTTTCGATCTGTTTCATTGCCTCTAGAGCAGCACCGCGATTATTCCACGCTAAATGATAATCGGGTTTGAGCGCGATCGCGGATTCGTAGGCAGTAACTGCTTGAGGATAGTCTTCAAGTTGAAGATAAATATTGCCGAGATTGTACCAAGCTTTGTATTGTTCGGGTTGCAGCTTGAGTATTTTCTGATAAACTCCCACTGCCAAATCGTACTGTTTTAGCTTACTGAGTAAGCTTCCTTTGGAATACCATGCTGGATCGTATTCGGGAGCTAAATAGATGGCTTTTTGATACCCTGCCAATGCCTGTTGATATTTTCCCATCATTTCCGATACCTTTGCCATGTGATAGTAAGCAACGTGGAAGTCAGGTTTCAGGGCGATCGCTCTTTCGTAGGCAAATATCGCCTTGTTGTATTGTTTTAAATGCTTGTAAGCATTGCCTTGGTTGTACCAACTTGTGTGCTCTGTTGGATTGATTTCGATTGCTCTTTCGTAGGCAATAGCGGCTTCAGAATATTGTTGCAGATAGCTTGAAGAAATACCCCGACGATACCATGCTTTTTCTAGCTTGTCGTTGATCGACAACGCGCGATCAAAACAGACTATTGACTCGTGATATTTTCGATGCTGCTGTAGAGCAATTCCTCGATTTAGCCAAATTTGATAGTGAGTAGGTTGAGCATTATTTTCAGACTGGGAACAAGAAAATTTTTGCTCGTACTTTTCGATAGTTTGATTTAATTCCCCTGGTTGACTGTAAGCATAATAGCTTCTTGCAATCTCTGCCTGTTTCAGTTCGGGATAAATGCTGGCTGATACCTTGCCTGTATCGACTAGCAATATATTGCCAGCTATTCCTACTAAAACTAACCAGTTGGGGTATTTCATGGATTCTTAATCGATTTCTTTACTTTCTTTATCTAATCTTGATGTTCGTTAGATAGCTGCGATCGCAATTAATTAAATTTTGTGATCTAAGGCCAAGAAAAGGTTTTGTGTCGGCAAGGTTGGTATCCCCGCAAAAATACCCAGAAGACTAATTTAAATCAATTAACCTTCTATTTAGCTCAGTTTTAATGCAGAATTTGCAGTAGAATTTTTATCAGAAATTTATGCTTGTGACAATATTTTTAGTGAAATAATTAAGAAGATTTCAGTTTACTTGGTCAGATATACTTACAATATTAATAAAAGCATACTCAAATAACAGCTCTATTTCAGACACCAAACAGCTACGATGAATAAAAAAACTATATATACGGCTCTAATTGGATGTGTTATTTCCTTAAATGCAGTTTCTGTCGGAGCTGAGGAAAATACTGGAGTCGATTCCGATATTTCTGATACCGTCTTTGTCTGCGCAGTACAAGAGGACACTCCTACTATGTTTGCCTACACACCAGGAAAGGTAAACTTAACTTCCTTAATGAGCTGGCATAGCGAATATCTATTACCAGGAGAATCTGGAGTAGAAGTTTGTCAGCAAACCGCTAGCAAATTACAGGCATCGATACAACAAGAAAACAAAAAGTTTCTTAAGGCATACACCAAAAAAGAAGATAAGAGCAACTTAGTTTGCTTAGTCGCAGAAGAAGATCGAACCTGTGCTTCTGAAGAGAGCGAAAAGCTTTTCAGCGTCAATCCGAACTATAGCGCGGGATGCGTCTTGAGCAACAAAAATCCTATCGAGTGTATGGCTCTAAATGTCAGAGGCATCTATAGCTACAACGAGCAACCATATCAGCCGTTGTGGTGGCCCTGGTAAACTTTAATTTACTCTCCAAAATCAAAATTTTCTTGGGTTTAAATATATCTTTAGAAGTTCTTTGCTTGATAAAGATATATTTCGTTTGCTCGAAAACAAACTTAGAAAATTCCTTGCCAACGGGCTGATAAATAATTATCAATTTAGCTTGTTCCCTAGTGTTTTCTACCCGAGCTAAAAATTAGATACAAATTAGATTTAAGACATTTGCATTTCCCTGAGAAATAAGCTTATTCTGCTGTAATATCACTTTATGCCAAAGCAGTGTATTAAATCACGAAAGTATTAAATAATTAGAGAAACACTTATGGAACAAATACGAAAAATAATTACAAAATTAGTCTTATATTAATTTAATGCCTAGATGCCATCTGCCAGAAAGTCCCTCGTTCTAATTTTCAGCTTCATAACAGCCAATATTCCATTTCTGTGGGTTACGAATAAAGCTAATGCAGATGCGATCGCCAGCAAAAAAAATGCATTACCCCCAGTTAAAAATACCAACAGTTTTACTACTCTAGAATCGGCGCAATCTTCTTCAGAAAGAGGCAGTCCGTCTTTACGGCGCGAACCCACAGGAGGAGAAAGATTCGAACCCAAGAGGATACCGTTACGAATCCCTCTACCTCGAAAACCTTATCGAGCTTCTCCTAGCATAACTATCATCAATCCCTCTGCTTATGGCGCATCCTGGGGGAGTTTTGGTATTGGATTTGGTTTTCAAGAACGTGCTCGCTTCACCAATCAGTCAGACGGGGTAATCGGTTTAGGATTTGGTTTGGGTAATCCACAAAAAAATGTTGGCGCACAGGTTGGCATCAGCTTAGTGGACGTTAGCTCTCCTCTACGAGACGGTGCAATTAATTTAAAATTACATCGTCGTTTGCCCAAAGATTTTTCTGTAGCTTTGGGAGTGCAGGGCATTACCACTTGGGGAAATACTGACGGGGGTTCTTCTGTATATGGAGTGACGACCAAAAGATTTAAACTTCGTAGAAATAGAACTAAGCCCTTCAGCGAACTGTACGCAACCTTGGGGTTAGGTGGAGGACAATTTCGCTCGGAATCAGACATAGATGATGGTAATGAAACAGTGGGCGTCTTCAGTAGTTTGGGGTTGAAAATCATCGAACCAGTAGGCTTTGTAGCAGAATGGACTGGTCAAGATTTGACTATCGGTATTCCTCTAGTTTTGTTTAGAAATTTACCTTTGGTAGTCGTGCCAGCTATTACCGATGTTACTGGTACAGCAGGAGACGGAACGAGGTTTGTCGTGGGTGCTGGCTATAGTTTTTCATTTTAATTATTAAGCTTTTTGAGGAGATATAAAAAATATGAAATTGTTGCAACTACCAATAAAAATTACTCTGGTATTAACTTGGTTATTACTCGCTAGTAGTCCCGTTCGCTCTCAATCAGGCAATATGTCTGATATTACAATGCCAAATCCAGGAGAAGTAACTCCTGAAACTCCTGGAGATGATGTAGAGACATCTGCTGAAGATGTTGCAGGAGATGATGTAGAGACACCTGCTGAAGATGTCGCAGGAGATGATGTAGAGACACCTGTTGAAGATGTCGCAGGAGATGATGTAGAGACGCCTGTTGAAGATGTTGCAGGAGATGATACTGAGACACCTGGTGATGAAG
This sequence comes from Cyanobacteria bacterium P01_G01_bin.19, assembly GCA_039181635.1. Classification (GTDB taxonomy): domain Bacteria; phylum Cyanobacteriota; class Cyanobacteriia; order Cyanobacteriales; family Xenococcaceae; genus Waterburya. The sequence continues at coordinate 27,046 of JBCDCO010000038.1, forward strand.
TGATTACGGGAGAAGATACTGAGATTCCCGCTGATGACGTTATAACAGAAGAGAATATACAAGCTCCTGACGATGAGATCGTTACGGGAGATGATAATAATGAATCAAATGAAGAAATTTCTGCAGAAGAAAATTCTGAAACTGAAACTTCGAGAGGGCAAATTTCTGCCGATGGCAGTGATAATGATGCCGCAGAAAGAACCGAAATTAACGAAGATATAATGGAGGCGATCGCCAATGATGGTGAAACCGAGCCACAAGCCGCAAGTAATGAAGATGATATAGGTGTCAACTTAGGCGAAAATACGGCAGCAGATACTAATATTCCCGATGATTTAGCGGGAAAAACTCCCGAAACTACTCCTGAAGCTCAACCCGAGCCAGTAGCTGAAATAGAAACAGAACCAAGTGTTGTTGAAAGCGCTTCTGAAACAAACGTTGATAATACTGCAGAGCAAAATATAGAAACAGCTCCAGAAGTTGAAGCTCAATCCGTAACTTCAGATACTGCTGATGCCAATAGCAATATTGAAACAGAGACTGCAACTGTAGAAGAGGCGATCGCCGATACTCCAGAAATAGTAGAAGATAGCACCAGCGTTGGAACAGAAACTACTGAAACAGAAGCTATTTCCGAGACAGAAACTCCTACTACAGACGAGGCGAGCGCCGATACTCCAGAAATAGTAGAAGATAGCACCAGCATTGGAACAGAAACTGCTGAAACAGAAGTGATTTCTGAGACAGAAACTCCTATTACAGACGAGGCGAGCGCCGATACTCCAGAAATAGTAGAAGTTAGCACCAGCGTTGGAACAGAAACTTC
>JBCDCO010000039.1:0-27819 GCA_039181635.1 Cyanobacteria bacterium P01_G01_bin.19
AACGGTTTTGTTCTTCTCCAAGGCAAAAAAAGAAGCCTAAACCCAAACCGACTTATGACCCCAGACATCCTCATCGCTCTACGGCTCGCCTTCTTCACCAGCAAAAGCAGTACAAACGCTCACCTTAACAGGGGTAGAGCTAAAAGCTAAAAGCTAAGAGCTACATAGTAGTTCACTTGAGCAAAGCCAGTTCACACCAAGCGTTTATTACAAAATTTTGCAATGCTTGTAATGCTCGTGACTATTGCCTTATGGTAAAAAATATTACTGAATTTAATTGCAATTAATAAACTTCCTTTTATATGACTGTTTCACCCCACCAGAAGGCTAGGGCATTAAAACCTGGTAGTCGTCGTCCAGCCAAAGAACTTTGTAGTGAATGCGGGTTGTGCGACACGTACTACGTTCACTACGTAAAGGAAGCCTGTGCTTTTCTCAATCAGCAAATTTCTGAATTAGAAACAGTCGCTCACGGTCGCAGTCGCAATTTGGATGATGAAACCGATCTTTATTTTGGCGTGAATCAAGATATGATGGCTGCGCGGAAAAAGCAGCCCATCGAAGGAGCACAGTGGACGGGTATTGTCAGCACGATCGCCTGTGAAATGCTAGAACGCAAGCTAGTAGAAGGAGTTGTCTGCGTTCAAAACACCGCTGAGGATCGTTTTCAGCCTATGCCCGTAATTGCCCGTACTCCAGCAGAAGTGCTGGCGGCAAAGGTCAATAAGCCGACCCTATCGCCTAACCTCAACGTTCTGGAGGAAATAGAGCGGTCGGGTATGAAGCGGCTGCTAGTAATTGGTGTCGGCTGTCAAATTCAAGCGTTGCGAGCGGTAGAAAATAAATTAGGCTTAGAAAAACTATATGTTTTGGGCACGCCCTGTGTGGATAACGTCAGTCGTCAGGGACTCCAGAAGTTTTTAGACACCACTAGTAAATCTCCCGAAACCGTAGTTCATTATGAGTTCATGCAGGATTTTCGAATTCATTTCAAACACGAAGACGGTTCGATTGAAAAGGTTCCTTTCTTCGGTCTAAAAACTAACAAGCTAAAAGATGTATTTGCTCCTTCCTGTATGAGCTGTTTTGACTATGTAAATTCCCTAGCAGATTTAGTAGTCGGCTATATGGGCGCGCCATTGGGCTGGCAGTGGATCGTCGTGCGCAATGATACTGGGGCAGAAATGCTTGATCTCGTGCGCGAACAGCTAGATACTCAACCCGTAACGTCCCAAGGCGATCGCCAAAACGCCGTACAGCAAAGTATTCCTGCATACGACAAAGGCGTTACTCTACCAATGTGGGCGGCAAAAATGATGGGAGTAGTGATAGAGCGTATTGGACCTAAAGGACTAGAATATGCTCGTTTTTCGATCGATTCGCATTTCACCCGTAATTATCTTCATCTCAAGCGCAATTACCCTCAAAAGCTAGAGCAGCACGTACCAGAATACGCTAAAAAAATAGTGAGTCAGTATAAGCTTCCAGAATAGATTTAATACGGGTATTTATATAAATTAGAGATATATATGGCTGATTTGAGCGTTCCTATTTATGATGGGCTAAAGAGCAAATCGATATTATTTGATGAGAGCTAAAAGCTAGATAAATCAAAATGGAGAATAACCAGACCACAGTGGTCATTACAGGGATGCACCGTTCTGGTACATCTCTTACTACTTCATTGCTACAGAGCGCGGGAGTTTTTATTGGCGATCGCCTGTTGGGAACTAACTTAAGTAATCCCAAAGGGCACTTTGAAGATTTAGACTTTGTAGAATTTCATCAAAGCCTGCTGCAGTCCCAGGGACTTCGTAGTGAAGGCTGGATAGATAATGCAGGCAAGCATATTCCTGCGGCATATACTAGCACTGCTCAAAATTTAATCGCTCGCCGCTCCCATCATCTCAACTGGGGCTGGAAAGATCCTCGCACCACACTATTCTTAGATTTTTGGTCGGAGTTAATACCCGATGCCAAATACATTTTTGTCTATCGTTCTCCCTGGGAAGTAGTTGATTCTCTGTTTCGTCGCGGAGACTCTATCTTTCAAAGCGATCCAGACACAGCGATTAAAACTTGGGTTAACTACAATCAAAAAATTTTAAACTTCTGTAACTCCACATCTCGACCCTGGATCTTGTTGAGAATAGAAGATGTGATAGATCGCCCCCAATTTGCGATCGATTCTATTAACCAAAAACTCGATCTCAGCTTGATATCTCCCCACGCTCTCTACGATGCTGACTTTTTTCAAGCGAGCAAAGTAAATCTTTACAAAGCCAGATTGGTGCAAAAATATTCACCCGATGCGATCAAACTTTATGCCAGACTGCATCGTGCAGCGACGTTACCCAATGATATTGGCAAAGCGATCGCAGTAGAGGAAGCAACTAAGCTAGCTTGGTTTTGGCAAAACTGGCTTGATCGACCCGTGACCAGACTAAAAACAATTAGATATTGGTATAAATTAAAGAGATCTGTCGTTTAATCGAGCGACAAGCCCAGAATCAATAAGCTACGGTTAATATCGTCTAAGACTGCCACATCGGGCAAATGCCCCCATGCTTGAAAACCATGGCGGATGAAAAGGTTGACACTCGGCTGATTGTGAGCAAAAACAAAGCCTAGAAGTGTAGTTAGTTCTAATCGGGGGCAAAAAGCGATCGCCCTGGTCAAAAGACGACTACCTACACCCTGTCGCTGATATTTGTCAGCAACGTAAACGCTAATTTCAGCGGTGTGTTGGTAGGCAGGACGACCGTAAAAATTCTGGAAACTTAGCCAGCCTAATATATCTGTCTCGTTATTGGCTACCCATAGTGGACGATTGGCGTTGCGCCCATAGAACCAATCTAGCCTGCTTTCTACGGTAATCGGCTTGGTATCTGCCGTCGCCTGACGAGAAGGAATACTTTGATTATAAATTTTAACTATATCAGTCAAATCCGCTGCTTCTGCAGGGCGAATATGCATGGGATAATATTTAGATACTAAAATCAGCTTGGCTTAATCGGACAACTAGGCGACTGACAAACAGCAGATCTCCTAATACCCACAACTATCGTTGTGTTATAAATTATTAAAAATAAGCAGCTATAATCGCCATATCCTTTACATTTTAAGGCATTGATGAAAAAGTATATTGCCAGAACGTTTGATATTTTCGCTAACAAACTGGTTCAGTTTAGTCAAGAAAGAGGTCGAATATCTTGGTTGATTTTTCTATTTACTTTGACTTTAATTTTAGTCGCGATCGCACCATTTCCTGGGCATTCCCAATCTACGATTAACAAACCAAGCGAACGAGTTTGTTTGTCATCCGATAAACCCAAAGAATTGAGGGGAGTCTGGTTGACCAACGTCGATAGTGAAGTCTTGTTCGACCGAGATCGTCTCAGCAGTGCGATCGAGCTTCTAGCCGAGTCAAACTTTAATACCATTTATCCTACTGTTTGGAACTGGGGTTATACGCTGTATCCATCAGAAATTTCTGAAGGAGTAACAGGTTTGGCTCTCGATCCGACTGATGGTTTGCAGGAACGAGATATATTAGCCGAAGCTATTGAAGTAGGACACAAACAGGGAATGAGCGTAATTCCCTGGTTTGAATTTGGTTTTATGGCGCCTGCTGATTCGGAATTAGCCGCTCGCCATCCAGAATGGTTGACCAGCAGACAAGATGGCAGTACGGTTTGGCTAGAAGGCAATACCCACGAGCGAGTTTGGTTAAATCCTCTACGCCCAGACGTTCAAGATTTTATGACCAATCTATTGGTAGAAATAGTGAGCAACTACGATGTCGATGGCATCCAGCTAGACGATCATTTTGGCTATCCATCGGAGTTGGGTTATGACGACTATACCGTCAAGCTATATCAGTCCGAACACAACGGTAAATTACCTCCAGAAGATCCCAAAGATCCAGCCTGGGTGCGTTGGCGGGCAGATAAAATCACCGCATATATAGAGCGATTGTTTCACGAGCTTAAAAGCCACAACTCCGAAGCAATTATTTCAGTTTCTCCCAACCCCCAACATTTTTCTCTCAATTCTTTTTTGATGGACTGGTATACCTGGGAACGAAAAGGTTTTATTGAAGAATTGATCGTTCAAATATACCGCGACAGCAACGAGAGCTATGTCAGAGAACTAGAGCAGCCAGAGATATTGGCAGCCAAAGAACATATTCCCGTCGGTATTGGAGTCTTATCTGGCTTAAAAGGTCGCCCCATACTATGGCATAAAATCAACAAGCAAGTTAAGATTGCTCGCGAGCATGAGTTTGCTGGAATATCTTTTTTCTTTTATGAAAGTCTTTGGAATCTGGCTACTGAATCTCCCCAGAGAAGACAAGCCGCAATTAAAAGATTGTTTGATCGTCAAGCTCAACGTCCTAATCTATCTGACTGCGAATTTCAAACCCCACAATCTTAATCATCACAATTAATTTGGACTTGTCACCTGGGGTGCAGCATGGAGTACCTATATTAAATGAATAGTAAATTAAAATACCTTACTACTGAAGACTATAACGTTCTATTAGAAAAAGCCCAGGTGGCAACTTTTCAGCAACGGGAAACGATCGTCAAAGAAGGTCGTTTGTCTCAAGCAATCTATCTGGTTAGAAAAGGAATTGTGAGGGTCGAACGAGCAGCATCGGGTCGAGATGTGGCGATCGCTTTTTTAGAACCAGGGGAGGTATTTGGGGAGATGTCTTTTTTAGAAGGCGTACCCACTAGCGCAGCGGTAATTGCCCAAGAGGAAGTAGAAGTATGCGTTCTCAACGAGCAAAATTTATATTCCCTGTTGACCTCTGTACCTGGTTTATCAGATCGCTTCTATCAATCTTTGGCTTACAATCTTTCCAGCCGCCTTAGGCAGACTACCTCGTTAGTAACCCACTTAATGAGAAGAGCTCAGGTTTCTCCTGAGTATGATATTCAGCGTACGGGACAAAAAGGACAAGATAATATTCCCCCCGAATTAATTGGCGAAACAGAATTATTTAAAGAAGATCTTCAGGTAATCGAACAAGAGATTCGCGATAAAGATATTAATATTGCGGATGCTCAGGAGAAAATCAATAAAATCTGCAATATGCTGGTTGGTTCTTTGCGGGAACAAGTAATTTGCCAACCAAAAATTCAAAAAGCGATCGGAACTTATCTGTTTCGCGAGACATTTCCCTTTTTTATGTTGAGCAGCTTTTTCGATCGCGCTTTTCGCAAGCCCGCCAACCGAGCAGGAGATTCTTATATTACCGAACTGCTGTCGCAAAACGAACCCGAAGGAGATGGCTATTTAGGAGCTTACTTAGATCGTTGGATTCGCAATTTACCTACCTTCCTCGCCCTAAAAAATCGCGGAGGCATTATCAGCGAGACAATCGCTAAGCTAGCAGAAAGCTGGACTTTAAATAAACCGATGCCCGTAACTAGTTTGGGAAGCGGTACGGCGTCAGAAATTCTCAATCTTTACTTTCAAACCGAGCCACCCAATGCTCATGTTACCTGCGTTGATTTTAATCATCAAGATTTAGCCGCTGCTGCCAATACGGCTCACAAATGGGGCTTTCGCGATCGCCTGACTTTTATTCAAGATAATCTGTTCTTATTAGCCGAAGGCTACAGCCATATTGATATTGCTCCCCAGCAGATGATCTATAGCGTTAGTATGGCAAATTATTTGAGCGATCGCGAATTGATTCGTATTCTTGACTGGATTTACGATCGCCTTTTGCCTAATGGCACGATCATTTTGGGTAATTTTCACGCGGCGAATCCAGATCGGGTATTGCTGGAACACTTACTAGAATGGCATTCTATTTATCGTTCGGCAGAAGATCTCGAAAAACTATTTTCTCACTCTAAATTTAAGACTCTTCCCGTGACCATACAGTCTGATGAATATGGAGTAGAGCTATATGCTGTATGTACTAAAGCTTGGCAGGATGAATCGTAGCTCGAGTAATTCTGGAGCAATTAGACAAGACATTATATGTATTGTTGTCTTTTACCTCAACGTCGATCAATCTCCATCTGTCATATCTTTATAATTAGCGATAGATATTAGTCGAATAAAGAAACTACTTTAATATCAGTTACCCGATACATTGGTTTAGTAGATTTCTCTGTAGTAATAAACTCTTCAGCACCGACTAAAATAGCAGCAGCTATGTGTAGAGCATCCATTGCAGCTAAACCATATTTACAGCTGATGTCATATCCATCTTGAATAACTTGCTCTGTATCGTTAGCCCAATAGGTAACGGCATCAAAAAATGTCTGGTAAAATTCAGACTCCTCCATTTGCCGATAATAAGTAGCTTTGGGTAGAACCTCTAGCTTGATAAATTCACTCGAAGCGAACTCCCTGTCAATAGAAGCCAGAACTAATATAGCTCGCTCGGATAAATCTTCTACCCCTCTTGAGGCTGTAACTAATACTCCTGAATCAATAAAAGTTATGGTCATTCGCTGATATTTTGTTGTCCACCTCTACGATTAATAACTTCTTGTTCTATTTCTTTTTTATCAAACAAGGGTTCGCCTGAAGCTACTATCTTGGCTCGGATCTGACGTAAGTGTCGTCCCAACTCAGTTTGCTTTGGTTGTTTTTGCTCGTTAAGAGATTCAACAAACTTTAGAACCTGTCGTTGCTTATCTGATGGTAGATTACGCCACTTTTCTATTAACTGCTGTTCTGTATTCATTGCTTTTAATTACATTTAATTCTTTTACCTCTATTATCAAGCTTCTTTTTCCATTGTCTCATCGTAATTTATGTTGCTATTTCGGCGTAGTGATTCATTTTCTGCTAGAGTACCGAACACACCTGAGCTATTGCTTTTTGGCTATTCATTTAACTCTCACGCAACCGTTGAATTAGCCAATAGCTAATAGAAAGCGCGAAAATTGCGAACCCCAAAGCGATTAAATCGTTACCAGAATACTTTTGCAAATCAAAAATAATAATTTTACGAGCAACTGCAACTAAAGAAGTCGAAATTACTAGCTCGACTTGAAAAATATGTTTTTTGAGATAAACAGTAATATTTTCTAATAATTCTAAAGCAATTAAAATATTTAAGAATAAGCCAAATAGTTCGATTAGAGTTTTATTGAGCGAACCTAAAGGATCGGCGATAATATTGCTGCCAATAACAAATACTAAATCGGCTAAAGCAACTAAAATTAAAATTAATAAAACAATAGATAAAACCTTGGCAACTAGATTCTCAATTACATGAACTAGTTTGAAAAAGTTTTTGTTGTCACCTATGCATAGCATTAACTTAATTAAATTGTTATTTTTTGCCATAGTATTTATTAAAGTTCAATTAAAATCGAGAATCTACCAACATGAATAGAATTTGAAGACAAAGGACAAGAGAAACTAGAAGGTCGGTCTAAAGTTTGCCAAAGCTTATTTTAATAGATCTACCGATAATGTCCAAAATGCCTAAAATAACTGTCAGCAATTACAGCAAAAATCAAGCAAATCCAAGGGAAAACTAGACCGTTTTACTTGAGATCGACTATTTTACTTAGAGTAGTCTAGCGATGCTTTTATCTTAAAGGGCGATCTTGGAGATAGCTTCGCGATCGCTTCTCATCATCTCCATTTAGCTGTCATTATTCGCTTCAGATTCCGAAAACGAGATATCCTAGCATAAAGAAAAAGAAGCCAATGATTTAACAAAATAAAAGCGGTGCTAGATCTTAAACTAATTCGTTCCAACCCCGAAAAAACCCAAGAGTTAATCGATCGCCGTAATGGTAGTTATGAGATTCAACCGATTGTAGAATTAGATCGCCAGTCGCGGGAATTGGAAACTAACCGCAGTCAACTCAGCGCGCGGGGTAATGAAATTGGCAAACTCATCGGTCAAAAGATTGGTAGCGGTAGCGATCCTCAAGGAGAGGAAATTGCCCAGTTAAAAGCAGAAGGCAATGAGATCAAGACTAAGTTAAGCGAATTAGAACCTCAAGAAAAGGAGCTAAAAGCTAAAATCGAAGCTCTGTTGTTGGAACTGCCCAATTTACCCGATGAGTCAGTACCTTTGGGCAAAGGCGAGGAAGAAAATGTCGAAATTAAACGTTGGGGAGATGAATATATTCCTCAAAATGACCAGATCTTGCCCCACTGGGAAATTGGCGAACAGTTGGGCATCTTGGACTTTAAACGAGCGGTGAAGGTAGCCCAAAGTCGCTTTGTCAATCTTGTGGGTGCTGGTGCTGCTTTGGAAAGAGCTTTGATTAGTTTTATGCTCGATACTCAAATTGCGGCAGGTTATTTAGAAGTAATGCCTCCTGTGTTAGTTAATAGTGCTTCTCTCCAGGGTACAAGCCAGCTACCTAAATTTGCCGAAGATAGCTTTAAGTGTAATAACGACGATTTGTGGCTTACTCCTACTGCAGAAGTACCCGTAACCAATCTCTATCGCGACGAGGTAATTGAAGATAGCCAGTTGCCCATCCATCACTGTGCCTATACTCCCTGTTTCCGTCGTGAAGCTGGTAGTGCGGGAAGAGATAGCCGTGGATTGATTCGACTGCACCAGTTCAATAAAGTGGAGTTGGTTAAGATAGTCGCGCCAGAAACTTCTGACGTGGAACATCAGGCTTTAGTTGAAAATGCGGAAGCCATACTCCAAGCGCTAAAGCTACCCTATCGTATTTTGGAACTGTGTACTGGAGATATTGGCTTTGGTGCCGCTAAATGCTATGACTTGGAAGTTTGGCTGCCCTCGGCTAATATGTACCGTGAAATTTCAAGCTGTTCCAACTTTAGAGATTTTCAAGCTCGCCGTGCCAATATCCGTTTCAAACAGGCTGGGAAAAAAGGTACGCAATACGTTCATACTCTTAATGGCTCTGGTTTGGCTATCGGTAGGACAATGGCAGCTATATTAGAAAATTACCAACAGTCGGACGGTACGGTCAAAGTTCCTGATGTTCTACAACCCTATTTAAATAGATCTATTTTGTGAACAGGATTTAGTATTAAGTAGACCGATATGATTAAGCTTGATTATGTACAAACAAAATAAATCACTTAAATACTTTTCCCTAAAGGAATACACTTCGCTATGACTTTTGACTCTTGACTTTTGACTTTTGACTTCCTACTTTTGACTTCCTACTGTCACATTTAACTTTAATCGCCCCTACCTACTTAGCCAGCCAAATTGTGTTCTAAGGCAAATCTGATTAATTCAATGCGGTTGCTGGTTTCAGATTTGCGTAAAAGGCTGGTAACGTACTTTTCAATAGTGCGATGAGACAAGTATAGTTTCTGACCGATCTCGACATTTGAATTACCGTTCATTAATAATTCCAGCACTTCCTGTTCTCTGCTAGTCAATTCTAAATTTACTTCTGTATGTGAGTGTTGCGAAGAATCGACAAAATCTTGGTTTTCTGCAGGTTTATTAGTATCAGAAGACAATTTATCTGTATGACTGTTGTCTCCCAGAGAAAATCTCAACTCCGAGTGAATCATTTGCGATCGCTCTAGCAAATTACGGATAACTGCACCCAACTCCTCCATCTCAAAAGGTTTGGGTAAATAAATATCACATCCTGCTTGGTAACCTTGAATACGCCGATTTGTATCTCTACATTCAGTTAGTAAGATGACTGGTAACAAGCGGTATTCTGGCAACTTACGAATACTTTTTACTAGTTCATAACCATCCTTTTTAGGCATTTTTACATCAGAAATAACTAAATGAGGATGATATTTTTCTAACATCAGTAAAGCCTTCTCGCCATTTTCTACCGCAACAACTGAATATCCAGATAACTCTAAATAGTCGCTTACGGATACGCGAATTCCTGGGTCGTCTTCAGCAATTAAAATTAATAGAGGCATTAGCTATCTTTGCTTTTCTCGCCTATTTGCTTGTCAAAACGCTACTATCGAGGCTTTTATTTGCGTAAAACCAATAGTCATAGCTAAATTTATTCAGTAAACTTATTGTACTAACTATCACAAATTAGTTCTCTAATAGAGAAAAAATATTAGTTTATTTCTCACCTTAAAAATCTATTTGATAATTAACAGTCAAGATCTATTCCATCAACCTAATTTTGCCTATGTCTTAGTCGATAAATTGAGGTAATAATACTTACGATCATCTGTGAAGTACGAGCAACAGTCTGAGTTAGAATACTCCAACTATTTAGCGTTCTTAAAGTTTATTATATATTAATATTTTCTTTATATTACTGCCGATCGCGATCGATTTATTGTGAAATGAAGTTGGTAATTATTTATACTAGTTAACAGCAATTTCGACTGTACGTAATAGCCCGAATTATTTTTGATGGACGAGCAAATTCAATGGCAGGTAGTTCATCTTCTCGATGAATAATCTCAAACCAACTCAACTATCATTTTTTCGCGTTGAATCTCCGAGTGAAATTTTAATTCGATTTACTATTTGAGCTGGATTCATCGATTTGCCGATATAGTCTTCGACTTGACTCCGAACAAAATTTTGTTCTCGTTCGTCATCATAGCGATCGCCCAAGACAATCAGCCGAGTACTATTGTTCAACGAACTATTTTGAACTGCGTAATTAATATTTTTAATTCCCGTCAAACCAAAATCGCGATCGATAACAATTAACTTAGGTTTCAATAGTTCGATCTGTTCTATTGCCATTACCAAATCCATCAACCAAACTACCTGACAATCGATAGTGTTGAGTAGTTGGCACATAAAAGTAGCAATTTCTTCATCCTCTGTAATCAAGACAATTGTCGGAGAATCGATCGCCAAACTGCGATCGCCAGCTTCCTGATGGTTTAAATCAGGTTCGAATGTTTTGACTGGTAGATATACCGTAAATAGAGTTCCTTGGTTCAATTCTGATTCAATTTCAATGTTTCCACCATGCAATTCGATCAATTTTTTAGTCAAGGCTAGTCCCAAACCAGTTCCACCATGAGTGCGATCCTTAAAGTGTTCTAGCTGTTTGAATTTCTCAAATAGTAAAGGAATTTCATCCGCTGCGATACCCATTCCCGTATCTTCTACTTGAAACACCACCTGGCGTTTTTCGCGCCAGACTCTTAAGGTTACTGTTCCGCGTTCGGGCGTAAACTTAATGCCATTACTCAATAGGTTATACAGAATTTCTTTTAATCTAATTTCATCAGCAAAAAAGTATTCTCGATCCGACTCCAGCTTGACCTCCGAACTGAGGGTAATATTTTTATCAGTGGCTGCCTTTCTAACTATTTGCATAGATTGTCGCACCACATCAATCAAAGAAACTTTTTGGATATTCAGCAGATGCTTGCCCGACTCGACGTCAGAAAATTCCAAAATATTGTTAATCAAGCCCAGTAAATGTTTGCCGTTTTGTTGAATTAGATGAAGATATTTTTTTTGCTTCTCTGGAGATAATGATATTGCAGACTTGGTTGAAGACCACTGTAGTAAAGTACTAGATAAACCAATAACACAGGTTAAAGGAGTTCTCAGTTCGTGACTCATACTACCCAAAAACTCGTGTTTGGACTTGCTTGCTGCCTCTGCTGCGATTAAGGCATCTTTAATTTGCTGTGCTTGGGCTTGAACCTGCTTTTCCAATAAATCCTTTTGCTGCTGCAGCTGTTGATAAGATTGATGATGATATATTGCGATCGCAATATACTCGGCTATCTGACGCAGAAATTGAATATCTTGGTGATTCCATTGCCGAGTCTCAGAACATTGATGAGCGACGATCAATCCCCAAAGTTCTCTCCGAACGTGAATGGGAACAGCTGCTTTTGCTTTTACTTGAAATTTTTGTATTAGCTGTTTCAAGCAGGGATTGAGGCTAGTGCTTCGATCTACATCATTAATTGCGAGATTAAATCCTTGAAGATATTTTGCTTTACACTGCTGCAAGTGATTCCAACAAATTTCTTCTTGAAAATACAGGCTAGAAGCAACATCTGGGCTTTTGACTTCGTAGGTTATAGCGCTTACGCTGCTTTCTGAATCGTTAATCAAGTCTGATTTTAGAGGAACATCTAACTGGTAAATCAACAGACGGTCTAGCTTTAAAAAACTAAAGCTATTTTGAATTGCCATCTGAATTATTTCAGATAAATTTAAATTTTGACCGATCTGAACTTTAATTTGCTCAAAAATCCGTTCTTGTTCCACTTGATAGTGTAATAATTTATCCATCGGTGGATCGGGGTTAAAAGTATGATTGTATTTGTATTTGTCTCGATTGCCAGTTAGTAACTTAACTACTTGTAAGATAAATCTGATTGATTTGTCATCGCCGATTTTTAATTGATGTTCGAGATCTTGTTTGATATATCTAATTGCGTTACGCCCCCAATATCTCCGTTCTCCAAGCTGGATTAACTGTTGAATAACCACTACAGGATTAAAGGAAACTGTAATTAAATATTGCTTTTTTGTTACTATTTGTCTCGATCATAAAAAGGCAGTAATTTTTGATGATATTAATAAAAAAAAGGCTCTGTTTCTAAATGTTGAGTAGCATTAACTTTATCGTTAAACTTTGATAATTTTAGTAAATCAAATTCAGTTATTAGCTGATTTTGTTCTTTTTCTGCTATCAGCGACCAAAATTTAACCAACTGCCTTAAAGCTTGGCGGTCGATAGCTCTTTTAATAGTTAAAGAAGAAGAATTAGACACAGTTTGTAATTAAAGAACGACAATGTTTTTTCACTTCTTTATACATAAGCTTCGCCTATTTTCTGACATTAAATCGAAACCGTAATTATTTCTCAAGATTATATACATATTTAATTATGCATAAGTTAGCAGCTCTTCCAGGAGGGTGGAATCCCAATACAGAAGGAGTAATTTTTATCGAGCAATCTCCTGCACCAATTGTTTTTTTAACTTATGCAGATACTGATATTCAAACTCTTGCTTCTGCTCGATGTTTATTGGGAGATAGTTTTCCAAAAATTAGAGTAGTTAACTTATTAAACCTACAGCAGCAATTAAGTATTGATGTATACATAGAAAATGTCTTATCGAAAGCACAAATAATTATCTTGCGTTTGTTAGGTGGAAGTGCTTATTGGAATTATGGGTTAGAAAGAGTCAAAGAAATTGTAGAGATAACTAATGCCAATTTATTCGTATTACCAGGAGACAATGTTCCCGATTTAGATTTAATTGGTCACTCAACAGTTTCTTTGCAAGCAGTAAATCAGCTATGGCGTTATCTAATTGAAGGAGGTAAAGGCAATTTTGCTAATGCCTTAAAATTTGTCAGTAATACTTGCTTGAATACCAATTATCGCTTTCTAGCACCAAAATCCGTTGCTGAATTGGAACTTTATCAGTGGCAAAAACAGACCGATACAAACAATAAAAGTAGCCCGAATAGCAATCAGCTTGGGGACTCAAGTAATATAGGTTGCTGTGGAATACTTTTCTATCGCTCTCACTATCTGGCAGGTAATACGCTACCAATAGATATTTTGTGTGAGTCTATAGTAGCCAAAAATTTAATTCCCGTTCCTATATATATCTCTTCCTTAAGAAATATAGAACTACAGCAACAATTATTAGTTTTGCTACAAAAAAACAAGGTCGAAGTACTGCTCAATACTACTAGTTTTTCTTTAGCTAAGATTGGAGAAACATCTCAACTAAGATTTTGGCAGCGTCTAGATGTTTCTATTTTACAGGTAATTCTTAGCAGTAGTACCAAACAGCAATGGTCTGATAGTTTGCAGGGATTAATGCCCAGAGATACCGCCATGAACGTAGCTTTACCTGAAGTAGATGGCAGAATTATTACCCGTGCTATTTCGTTCAAATCAGTTCAAACTTGGAACGAACAATTAGAAACTAACGTAGTTGTCTATCAGCCTCAAAGCGATCGCATTGATTTTGTTGCCGAACTTGCCAAAAATTGGGCAAAGTTGTCCCGTATTCCAAACAAAGAAAAAAAAGTAGCGCTAATTCTAGCAAACTATCCCAACAAAGATGGCAGGATTGCTAATGGTGTCGGCTTGGATACGCCTGCAAGCTGCATCAATATTCTTCTCGCCCTGCAAAATGAGGGATACACGGTTGAAGATCTTCCTACAACGGGAGACGAACTAATTCAAAGGCTGACATCAGGAGTGACTAACGATCCAGAGAGTCATAACAGTCGCCCTAGCTATCAAAATTTGCCTATTGAAGAATATCAAAAATACTGGCAGACATTGCCCGAAAAGGTAAAGCAGGGTATTGCAGACAGATGGGGCGATGTAGAGCAATACCATGGTACTCCTCTACAGATACCAGGACTTAAGTTGGGCAACATATTTGTTGGCATCCAGCCATCGCGGGGATACGATCGCGATCCGAGTTTAAACTACCATGCCCCAGATCTCGAACCCACCCACGAGTACTTGGCTTACTACTATTGGCTACGTAACTGTTTTGGCGTAGATGCGATCGTTCATGTAGGCAAACATGGCAACCTAGAATGGCTACCAGGAAAAAGCCTGGCATTATCCAATAGCTGTTATCCCGAAGTGGCGTTACAGGCTATTCCCAATATTTATCCTTTTATCGTCAACGATCCAGGGGAGGGTTCTCAGGCAAAAAGGCGATCGCAGGCTGTAATCATCGATCATCTTACTCCTCCTTTAACTCGTGCCGAACTATACGGTGGGTTAGAAAAATTAGAGGCATTAATCGATGAATATTACGAAGCCCAAAGCTTAGATCCGACTCGATTAAACATTATTAGCGATCGCATTACTAAGCTAGTTCAACAAGAGAACCTGGATCGAGACTTAGGTATTCAGCCTACCGATACAGATTCCTTGGCACAGTTCTTATCCGTTGCCGATGGCTATCTCTGCGAACTAAAAGAAGCGCAGATACGGGATGGTTTGCATATCCTTGGTGAGTGTCCCCAACAGGAACAGTTGAGAGATTTAATTATTGCGATCGCCCGTTCTCCCAGCTATGGCAGGATTGGCATTACTCAAGCAATCGCCAGAGATCTGGGGTTGGACTTCGATCCTCTGTCGGGTATTGATGGGGGGATATTATCCCACGAAGATGGGACTGGGAGATTGGGAGATTGGGGAATTGGGGGATTGGGGGATGGTTATGGAAAGAGATTGCAGCAAGCTAGAAATAAAGGAGATGCCATCGCAATTCTAGAAGAAATCGCGACCAAATTAATTGATTGTCTGATAAACGATCGACCTTTCCCACCAAACTATGCGGCGCAAGCCTTTCCCCTTTCCCCTTTAACCTCCTCCCAAATCCAATGGATAGGAAAAAATTTACTACCCAACTTGCAAAAAAGCGATCGCGAAATTACTAACTTAGTAAAGGCATTAAACGGTAAATATGTACCCAGTGGGGCATCGGGGGCGCCAACAAGAGGTAGACCAGAAGTATTGCCCACAGGCAACAACTTTTATTCAGTTGATATTCGGGGCATTCCTACTGAAACCGCTTGGGAAGTAGGCAGCAAAGCAGCAGAAGCCTTAGTCGAACGCTATACCCAAGAAAACGGCGAATACCCCCAATCTTTGGCTATTTCTATATGGGGGACATCTACCATGCGTACGGGAGGCGATGACGTCGCTCAGGTGCTAGCATTAATGGGAGTTAGACCAGTCTGGGATGGTATATCTCGTCGAGTAGTAGACTTTGAAGTTTTGCCAGCCTCGTTATTAAATCGCCCCCGCGTCGATGTTACGGTTAGAGTATCGGGCTTTTTTAGAGATTCTTTTCCCAATATAATTAATCTACTCAATAAGGTGACTAAAACCGTTGCCGATTTGCCAGAAACAGCAGAAATCAATCCCCTGTCGGCTTCAGTTCGACTAGAGCAAGAATTATTGGAGTCCCAAGGATTGGATACGGAAACAGCACAAAATAGAGCTGGCTATCGGGTGTTTGGTTCAAAACCTGGGGCATATGGTGCGGGAATGCAAGGATTGATCGAAGCTCAAAATTGGCAAAGCGATGAGGACTTAGCCAGAGCATATCTTAACTGGAGTTCCTATGCCTATGATGGCAGTGGTAAAGGATATGCCGTACCCGAATCTTTTCAAAGACGTTTAAAACAGCTACAGATTGTCTTACACAATCAGGATAATCGCGAACACGATTTATTGGACTCCGACGATTATTATCAGTTTCAGGGAGGAATGACGGCAGCTATCAGAAGCCTAACGGGTAAAAATCCCCAAGTATATTTTGGGGATAATTCTCAACCAACCAACCCCAGGGTACGCAAGCTAACAGAAGAAATTGCCAGAGTGTATCGATCGCGAGTTGTCAATCCCAAATGGATTGCAGGAGTAATGCGACACGGCTATAAAGGAGCTTTTGAAATGGCTGCTACAGTAGATTACTTATTTGCCTATGACGCTACGGCAAACTGCGTCGAAGATCATATGTATGAAGGAGTAGCTAAAGCCTATATTTTTGATGAACAAGTGCGAGATTTTATTCAAAACAAAAATCCTTGGGCTTTGAGAGATATGTCAGAAAGGCTTTTGGAGGCTCATCAAAGAGGTTTGTGGCAGAATGTTGATCGACAGACAATTGATAATTTAAAAGCGATCGCCAATCAAGCGGAAGGAATCATCGAAGAAATATAATTTTACCCCGTAGGGTGGGCATTAATTTATTGATCGCTATTAGAGATGATTATTGTAATGCCCACCACTTGTTTTAAACCGTTTAGCTAAGATTTAGAGAATAGAAGGCAAGATTTTTTCTATTGGTGGGCATTACAATGGCTAGTTTTGAATAGATTAACCACTTAATGCCCACCCTACAGTCTTGGAATTAATGCACACCAAATGATTAATTAACCGATTTTCAATAATTCCACATCAAAAATCAAGGTTGCGTTAGGAGGAATTACGCCACCTGCACCTCTAGCGCCATAACCCAATTCAGGGGGAATGATCAGCTTGCGTCTGTCGCCGACTTTCATATCAGCTACTCCTTCATCCCAACCCTTAATAACCTGTCCAACGCCGATTTTAAACGAGAAAGGACGATTGCGATCGCGAGAGCTGTCGAATTTACTACCGTCTTCTAAAGTACCCGTGTAGTGAACTGTGACGTTTTCTCCTGTTTGAGGAGATGCACCGTTGCCTTCTTCAATAACAATATATTTTAAACCTGAGTCTGTAGTGACAGCGTTAGATAGATCCATAGAAGTTTCCTCTTCGGGAAGATTATTTTGAGCGATTAGTTGGGGAGAGTTTGTCGGTTTTTGTATTTCAGAAGCGATCGCCTGTTGTTGGGATGTACCTCCCGTAAAAGCGGAAAAGATTAAAACAGATCCACAAATAATAACAACGGCAATGCTCATTAAGATTTCATTACTCAATTTTTTGACCACCTGTTACTGTATCCTTTTTTCAAAGTTACTAAAATTACTCCAGAGCTATTGTACATTTTTAACCCTCGCTTCGCTTCAAACGAGCTTTGAGGAATAACCTCAAAGCTATAAGCTCTATATTTTAGTCGCTTTTGCTGCTTTGTAAAATAATTATGCGATCGCCCACCACGGGATTGCGAGCAACTAATATTCCCATTGAATCCTTGATTTGCAATTTACTAAAGTCAAGCTGTCGAGAACGCTTTAGAATTTTATCGGCTAATTTGGTTTGGCGAGACTCTCCTAATGTATACCAGTCATCAGTAACCTCTATATTCAAATTCTTTGCTGCCAAATCAACATTTACCTTAGCAAACAAGTCGGAATCGTAAGCTTCGATAGTGGCTGCGAGTTGACTTTGTAATGCGGCAACCAGACTTTGTTCGGGGGTAAAGGTTATTTCTGGTTCTATGGTTTCAATTTGCAGACTTTTTACTTTGCCTGGAGAAGTCAAATCTTGAGGAATAGCTACCAATTCTGGAGCCTCTTCTATTGTGTCTGAGGAGGTTTCATTCGCAAAATTTTCTGCTATTGACTCGTCGATTTTAAGCTGTGAGTCAACGACAGCAACATCATTAGTATCGAGATTAGATTCGATCTGCTCGATCGCTTCGGACTTCCTAGCTATTTCATCTTCAATGGTATTGCTTGTATTTTTTTGAGCGATAACTTCTGTAGCTGCAGGCTGAGGAGCAATAGCAGCTTTGATTTGAGGTAGATACAGCCAAGCTATAGCAATAATAGCGATCGCTACTGCAATAATGCCAATGACAATCGAACCTTTATTCTTTTTCTTTTTGTCTTTGATGATTTTTTGGTCGGTAACAGTTCGATCGCTTGGTTTTTCTACCTGTTTTTTGGGTGCTGATTTTGATTCGGAACTGGGAGGCGAAGCAGGTTCGACAGATACTTGAGGAGATGGTTCGACTGTTTCGGGTTGAGCCTCTGAGGGAATAGTCTCCTCTTCTGGGATAGGAGTCTCTTTTACCCCAATCTCAGCAGCAGGGACGGTAACGGAATCTGCTAATTCTTTAGTTGTACTTAATAAAGTCTTGATCGATTCAGAAGAAGGTAATTCTGGGTTGGAATTAGCACTGATTTCTTTAATTGTTGATTCTAAGCGATCTATACTGTCGTTTAGTAGTTTGATAGTTTCCACCTTGGACAAAGACTGAGAATCTTCAGATTCTTGCGCTCGATCTACTTGGGGCAATTGTTCTTGATTTTCTGCTGATTCCATAGCTGAAATATATTAAGAGCCTGTAGCCTGTAACTGAAAGCTTTTTAGTAACAGAACAATTCTACTTTATCCATTTTTAGTTGCTAAATTTGCATGTCTTTAGCATTTATTACAACCAAACAGCAGTTTTCGCGCTAACCTGTATTGAAGCCAAGGTACAGTTGGCTTATTGAATAATTATTAAACTATTTAAATCTAAGTAAAATTTTCAATTTAAGCGAGTGAATAAGATTCCACCAGTCGATTTGACCCGACAGTATAAAAGAATCAGTGAGGAAGCCGATCTCGCGGTTCTAGAAATTCTCAATTCTGGAAGTTATATTGGCGGCAAAGCGGTTGCTAAGTTCGAGCAGCAATTCGCAGAATACACTGGAGTAAGCGAGTGCGTTAGCTGTAACTCTGGTACCGATGCTCTCTATTTGGCTTTAAGAGCTTTAGATATTGGTGCGGGAGATGAGGTGATCACTAGTCCCTTTACTTTCTTTGCTACGGCTGAAGTTATTAGCCGAGTTGGTGCAATACCAGTATTTGTCGATGTAGATTTAAATACGTTTAATTTTAACCCCGCCCTAATAGAACAGGCAATTACACCCAAAACCAAAGCAATTATTCCCGTTCATTTGTTCGGACAGCCCGTAGACATGACGGCGATTATGGTGATCGCTCAAAAGCATAATTTGACTGTAATTGAAGACTGCGCTCAGGCAACGGGAGCTGCTTGGGATAACCAGCGAGTTGGTAGTATTGGTCATGTTGGGTGTTTTAGCTTTTTCCCTACCAAAAATTTGGGTGCTTGTGGGGATGGTGGTGCGGTGACGACTAACGATGTGGCGATCGCCAAAAAGATGAGAATGCTCAAAGAACACGGCTCTCCAGAACGCTATCGCCACGATTCTATTGGCATTAACAGCCGTATCGATGCAGTACAAGCGGTTATTTTGACTATTAAGCTGCGCCATCTCGATTTTTGGAATCAGCAAAGACAGCAGGCAGCGACATACTATCAAGAGTTGCTTGGTGCGGTAGAAAGTATCAAGTTACCTCAGGCGATCGCAGGAGGTAACAGCGTTTGGAATCAGTACACGGTTTGCATTACCGAAATTAACGGCAGTACTAAAGCAAAAACTCGCCGAGACTTTATTCGAGAGCGTTTGCTAGAAAAAGAAATTATTTCCATGATCTACTATCCTATTCCTCTTCACTTGCAGCCCGTTTATGAGGAATTGGGCTACAAAAAAGGGCAGTTGCCCGTAGTGGAACAAGCTGCCCGCGAAGTATTGTCTTTACCAATGTTTCCAGGTATTTCTGAGGCAGAACAAGAACAGGTAGCTTCTACTCTTAAAGACTGCCTAACATCGGTTTAATGTTGGATGTTTGATGGTAAATGTTCGATGTTGAGAGCTTCGACTAAGCTGCGAACAGCTGCAACCATTGCAACTTCGCTATTTAGCTGATTAATAGCCGAACCCACACCCACACCAGATGCGCCAGAGGCGATCGCCATTGGTACGGTAACGCTAGATAAACCAGAAGCACAAAGTACGGGAATGTCTACCGCACGAGAAATACTGTGAGCAGCAGCAAGGGTTGGTGCTGCTTTTTCAATCAAGCCTCTTACGCCAGGGTTAAGAGGTTTGATGCTGGTTCCGCCCTCGGTTTGAATAATATCCGCCCCAGTTATAACGAGCTGTTCTGCAAGTTTTACCTGCTCGTCTAATGCCAGAATGTGGGGTACTGTAACAGAAAGAGTAGTATGGGGCAGTAAAGAACGAGTTTTGACAGTGAGTTCTAAAACTTCATCTGCTTCGAACTTGATACCTCGAACATAAAAGCTATCGAAGTTGCCGATCTCGATTAAGTCCGCACCAGCATTTACCGCACTAACAAATAGTTCTGGTTCGACTGCCGAGGCACATATCGGTAGACTGGTTAAGTTGCGAATTGTCTCTACTAAATTAGGCTCGGCTGCAATATCGACAAAAGTCGCGCCGCCAGCCTCTGCTGCTTTAACTACTGCTGTAACGCGATCGCATTCAAAATTATTCAAGCCACTGATTACCTTGAGGGCGTTTTTCTTAGTCAAGGCTGCGGCTAAACTAGGATGTATCGTCATATTTACTTCCTTTAGATTCGGTCGTTTGGATTTCTTCGATTCCAATTAGATTATCTTATGCTTGGCATCTCGCATCAATAAAATAAATTAATTTTAAGCGCGCGGTTTATGGTCTGAAATTTTTTAATCGCGGCTGAATGCAAGAGCGATCGCATTTCTAGATAATTACTCCGCGCTATTTCTAGCTGTAGATGACTTGGCAGAAATTTCTTCTAGTAGCTGCTTTTGCTGTTTGAGAGTAGTGAGCTTCTGCAACAACATATCCACCTCTGCCTCTAAGTGTAGATATTTGACCTGCTGATCCGTTTGATAGTGTTGGGTTTTCAGGGTTTGAGTTGATAAAAGAGTTGCCATAAAAAAGTTGTTATTAATTAGGGTTCGCCTATGTCAGCTTGCAATCTTACCTCATAAGATGATTTATTTCGAGTAAAAGATCGCCTAAAAAATCATAATCTTTAGATCCCCAGAGAACTGCAATCGTTTACACTGTTAACGATAATACTTACCCCAAATCTTAAAAAAATATAATAATCATTTTAAGATTTTAGATCAAAGTTCCTAATTTTGCTTATCAGATCGAGCAAGATAGGTTCGGTTCCAGGTATATCTATATAGCTCAACTAACGAGAAAATATGAGGTTACTGTCTAAAGGTTTTGAAGTGGAAATGTATACTGGCACTCCCGAAGGCAATGTAGTTGGGTTGTCAGGTAAAATAGTCCAAGCTCTAGACGGTTTTGTACGCGAGCCAGACAGTAGAAATGTAGAATACACTACTGCACCTTTTTGCGGTTACGATCGCCTTTTGTGCGCTTTGTTAAAACCCAGACAGGCTTTGCGAGATTACCTCAAACAGTTGGGAAACTATACGATTGTCCCTGGCAGTACCATGCCTCTGGAAGGGAGCGATCGCTTTTATCGTTCCGATCCCAATAATCCCTATCATGCCTACATCGAACAGACTTATGGCACAAAAGTTGTTACCGCTAGCATCCACATAAATGTAGGCATCGAAGACTTAGAAGTATTGATCAGAGCCTGTCGTTTGGTTCGAGTAGAGGCGGCATTATATTTAGCTCTGAGTGCTTCATCTCCCTTTATCGATGGTAGAGTAACGGGTTCTCATTCGACGCGCTGGCAGATGTTTCCCAAAACCCCACAAAATGTTCCGCTTTTTGATAGTCACAGTCATTTTGTACGTTGGACAGAAGAACAGCTCGCAGCCAAAACAATGCGTAATGTTCGCCACCTTTGGAGTGCAGTACGTCCCAATGGAGATCGTCGTCCTTACAATCTCAACCGCCTAGAGCTAAGAATCTGCGATTTAGTAATCGATCCTTTGGCATTGCTGGCAATTACTGCCTTGCTAGAAGCGAGAATTATGCAGATGATGCAAGATCCAGAAATCGATCCCCTAGTTCAAAGCAGTTTATCTCCAGAAGAATTAGTGACTTTAGCCGATGAGAATGAAATTGCTGCCGCACGTCTCAGCTTGGATGGAGAATTGCGTCATTGGCGAGATGGAAGAAAGATCCTAGCGCGGGATTGGATTAACGAAATCTATGACGAAGTGTATCCACTTGCCAAACATCAGGGTTTTGCTTGTTTCCTGTCTCCCCTAAAAAAGATTTTACGGGAGGGAAACGCCGCCCAAAAATGGCTGGCACAATACCATCAGGGAATGTCACCGACAAAAATTATTCAGCAAGATATTCAGAATATTGCCCAGCAAGAAAGAGATCTCGAATATGCTCTGTGTCAATCGGCTTTGATCGCCTAGCATCCACAAAAAAGATAAATGTTTAATGCTCAATGTTCAATGACAAGTGATAAATGGTTAAAATCGTTCTGGTCAATCCAGAAATCCCCCCCAATACTGGAAATATTGCTCGCACCTGCGCCGCGACAAAAACCGAGCTACATTTAGTCGCTCCTTTGGGCTTTGAAATAAGCGATCGCTATTTAAAAAGGGCGGGATTGGACTATTGGCCCTATGTAGACCTGCATTATCATGAAAACATCGATGCTTTCTACCAAGAACATAGTAAAAGAGGCGGTAGACTAATCGGCTTCAGCGTTCGAGGAACGAATGACTATCTCGACTGTCAGTATCAAGAGTCTGATTGGTTGTTGTTTGGCAAAGAAACTGCGGGGTTATCTCCAGATGTAATTGAAACCTGCGATAAATTAGTGCGGATTGATATTGCCGAACCTAATGTGCGAAGCTTAAATTTGTCGGTCAGCGTTTCCGCTGGTCTATTTGAAGCTATTAGACAGCTAAATAAATAGTTGAGTAGTAATATGAGTCTGAAAGAAATTCAAGCAGCAGCAGGGGCAATTTTTGAAGGAGATATCGCTCTAAGTTTTAATAACGATGACGAGGCGATAGCTGCAGTAAAAGATAATGTTGCTATTTGCGATCGCTCTCATTGGGGATTGCTCAAAATTACAGGAAGCGATCGCCTGCGCTACCTTCACAATCAAAGCACCAATGATGTTGAAAAGCTCAAGCCAGGAGATAGCTGCGATACTGTATTTGTAACTCCTACCGCACGGACTTTAGACTTGGCGACAGCTTATATTACCGAAGATGAGGCGATCGTTTTGGTTTCGCCCCAGCGTCGCGAGCAACTATTAACCTGGTTAGACAAATTTATTTTCCCCTTTGATAAGGTGAAATTGACGGATATATCGGCAGAATATGCTGTTTTTAGCCTTTTAGGGGAGCAAAGCAATACTTTACTGTCTCAGCTGACTACTGATGATATTGCTCCGCTAGCTCCTAATAAACATCAGATCGTCAGCATCGACGGCATTTCGGTCAGAATTGCAACGGGTAGCGGCTTGGCTACCTCTGGATACACGCTGATTTTGCATTCTGCTGATGCCGAAGCAGTGTGGTCAAAAATAATTAAAGCAGGAGCAGTTCCTTTTGGCGATCGCCTGTGGGAAAGTCTGCGTATTCAGCAGGGCAGACCAAAAAGCGATCGAGAAATTACCGAAGACTACAATCCTTTAGAAGCAGGGCTATGGCAGACTATTTCTTTTGAAAAGGGCTGCTATATCGGTCAAGAAACCATTGCTCGACTCAATACCTACAACGGAGTCAAGCAAAGACTTTGGGGTATCAAATTGGATCGACCCGTTGCACCCGATACGCCAATTTTGGTTGGGGATAAAAAAGTAGGCATTTTAACTAGCTATACCGAAACTTCTACAGGTAGCTATGGATTGGGCTATGTTCGCACCAAAGCAGGAGGAGAAGGCTTGCAGGTCAAAATAGGAGAAGCTATGGGTATGATAAAATCTCTTCCTTTTGTGACTCATAAATAACATCTGAGATAAGTAACTAAACTCTGCGGCGCTGGTAAATTAAAGTATGATTTTAAAATTTTGAATTTATTTACCAATTTTAAAAAGGCTTATAGCTTAGAGCTTATGGCTTAGAGCTATGAACAGTAATATTGTGTATGTCATCACTTAAATTACCAACGCCACTCTACTAATGCCGAGCATTGCAAAATTATTTTTCTTGCCTGGGACGGTTTAGCAGATTATTTGGGAAATATATATATAAGACGAAACATAATCCGTTTTCTTACTAGATGAAATTCTTTGTGGCAATAGCGGCTACAGCGCGCGCCGTCAAAAACTAGGAATTAATGCGATCGCCGAAATCGAACATGGTAAAACTAGGGAAGTTGCTAGATCGGAGTTATTCCTTTGCTGTCAAGGTCATGGCATTTACAAGAAGAAATTTTATTCTTGTTTTCTAATTGATCACACGCCCTATTCTTTCTGTATAGATATAGGCATATTATTGCAAGTAAACTCGTATGGACTTAAAGATTAAAGTTGTTAAAATGTGAGTTATTGGAACATTAAAGTAGTTTAAAAAGTTTTAATGTTTGGTTTTTTCAAGTCAGATTATTAATCTAAAATATGGAAAATTCATTTGCCCACGATGAACTTCTAATTTCCAGAAATAGCAAGCCCTTAGGAGAAATATTAATTGAGGCAGGTTTGATTTCAGCCAGCCAGCTAGAATTTGCCTTACAAGAACAACAAAATGACCCGCGAAAAATTGGCGAAATTTTGGCTTCTCATAGATGGATTCAGCAAAAAACTGCTGATTTTTTTGTGGAAAAATGGAGTCAATTGCTCGAACAAAAACAAAAAAAACCTTTAGTATATTATTTTCGCCATTCGGGGTTGTTAGACGAACAGCAAATAAGTCTTTTACTAGAAGCACAAAAACAGCAGGAAAAACCAACCAGATTTCATCGCCTAGCTGTAGAACGAGGCTATATTAAACAGCTTACCGTCGATTTTTTCTTGTCCAATATTTTTCAGATCTATCATTCAAATGTTTTTTCTTTTGCCAAACCCTACGAAATTTTGACGCAATACAATAAAGGAGAAACAAATTTTTGCCGCACAGATTTAAGTAAAGCTCCTTTGATTGGGGTAAGTCTCAAAAATATTCAGCTCGATGGTTCGGTTCTTCGAGAAGCTAATTTAATGAGCGCTAATCTGAGTAATTCTAGTTTGAGGCAAACAAATTTAGCTTTAGCTAATTTAAACAAAGCAATTTTAACCAGCGTTAATTTTGAAAAATCTAATCTGTGCCAGGCTAATTTACGAGAATCTCATCTCAAAGAAACTAATTTTACTCAGGCAAACTTACAAAAAGCAGATTTGAGCGATGCATATCTGTTTAATACTGTTTTTGCCAAAGCAGATTTGAGGCATTGCAAATTACCCCATGAGTATACTTATGAAGTGTACTACGATGGCGAAACTATGTTTGATGAATCATTTAATCCTCAACAAGCTGGATGGATAAAAATTGACTATTAAACATTCCCTGGAGTCCACTTATCGGTTTAATGTTTAGGAAAGTGGAGCTACTTAATTGCCAGGAAACTAATTAGAGTGACGGTTAAATCAATTTGGTCTGTTTATATGATTCGCTGCGGGGATAATTCCCTATATACAGGCATATCTAACGATGTCGCCAAACGTTTTGCCGTCCATCAGTCTGGTAGCGGTGCTGCTGCTAAATACACCAGAACCAGACATCCTTTAAAATTGGTTTTTCAAGCAGAAATTGGCAATAAGTCTGAAGCCAGTCGTGTAGAATATCGACTCAAGAAACTATCCAAGGGTACAAAAGAATCTTTGGTCAGAGGAATGACATCCTTATCTAACTTACGCTTGATTGGACTGGTTTGAAACAGGTTGACAGTTGAGAAATCCAGCCTACAGGTTGAGTTTTAATCCTAATCAAGCCAGCCTCTTCTAACCAGTGGTCTACGTCACCTGCTGCGTAAACTGAGGAATAAGGTTCTCTAAAGAGCTGAATCAGCCAAGGAGTGTGACGCAAACGCTTTTGATTGCCATCTAAAACGATTAACTGCCCTCCTGGCTCTAGCAGTCGCTGGCATTCCTTTAAGATTTGTCTGGTAATATGTACGGGCGTTTCGTGAAAAAGAAAGGCGATGGAAATTAAATCAAAGGAATTACTGCTAAAACCATTGGCTTCAGCCAGTCCTTGTTGCCAATCAACAGTTAAGTTGGCTTTTTTGGCTTTCTGTTCTGCCATCACCAGCATATGAGGTGAGAGATCTAGACCTGTTACTCGCGCTTGGGGAAATTTCCGCTTGAGTGCGATAGTAGAGCTTCCCGTACCACATCCCAAATCTAAAATACGTTGGGGTTGATTTTCGATCCGAGAAATCGCCTGTTGTCGCAATCGCTCTTCGCTAGGGGGAGCAGCAAAACGGGTTACAACATCATAAGTTACAGGCGCGATCGCATTTAAATATCCACCTTCAATACCATGAAAGTTTTGTCGAGCATAGTATTGAGGATATTTGTAATTACTTGGCACAAAGCGATCGCTTTCCTGTTGCCAGTCAACGGTATCATATAAATTGAGATTATCTTTACCAATCAAAGCACCTACTATCAGTCTCAAAAAAGGGAGCAGAATTGGATTTTCTAAAATCGCCACGGTAAAATCGAACTTTATTTGTAATAGCAGTTTTTTAAAATTAAACAACAAGTGAACCCTAAAACATCTCAATCAATCAAAATTACCTCTATTATTTTAATTACCGCTGCCTTATGTCTGGAAATTTGGAATATTTATCTTCATCTCAATCAAAGTATGCTTGCAGATCGACTTCGTCCTGTTTTGTGGCTGGGTAGTATTGCGCTAATCGCTCACGGTGTTGAAGGCATTATTGCCGCACTAAACGCTAGTTCTCGCCATAAAAATCCTTTTACCTATGGCATATATACTTTTTTTGTGGGTTATGTAGGCTTAAAAGAGTTATTCGAGCAACCTGCTAAATCCTAGTTTTTTTCTTTTACCAACAAAAACAGTAGTTTGATTTGCGTGGGTTTTAGGGGTCAAAATTTGGCTAAAATTTAATTATTGTTGGCAAATTATAAATATTAAACATGACATCAGCTAAGAATGTTCTGGGTGAAGAACTCAAAGTTTGCTGCACATCTCCCATGACAGGATTTTATCGTACTGGTAAATGCGAAACGGGACCGCAGGATATGGGAGTACATATAGTATGTGCTAAGGTTACTGCTAAGTTTTTGAAATTTAGTAAGGAAAAAGGTAATGACCTTAGTACCCCTGTTGCTATGTATAATTTTCCTGGCTTGAAACCAGGAGATTGTTGGTGTCTTTGTGCTGCACGTTGGAAAGAGGCTTTGGAAGCTGGTTTGGCTCCCCCAATCGATCTTGCTGCGACTCATGAGGCGATGCTCGATTATTTTCCCTTAGAAGTTCTCAAAGAACACTCTGTAGACTTAATCGAACGAGATAATTTTTAGGGCGTTGGTTACTAAGTACTGTTCTACATAGGATTACTATTCGCAGCTCTAAGCTCTAAGCTCTACCCCTGTTAAGGTGAGCAATTGTACTAGTCAAAACTGCCAGAAATGCGATGCCTTCGGCTAGCTCCGCAATCGCGATCGATGGCATTCTAAAAGAAACTTGGTAATCAGAGATTTCGTTTCATGA
>JBCDCO010000040.1:0-27133 GCA_039181635.1 Cyanobacteria bacterium P01_G01_bin.19
GCGTTAGAGCCTGCATAGTCCTGCCTTCTGAAGATTTTGATATTTGAAGCATCCCCCTTTGGCGATCGCATTTCTTGTCGCGGTAGATCTACCTCAGTTTACGGATTTTTTGCCACTTTTGGAGTTCGCCAACAGTGTCTAACCACTTTGGAGACACATTGCCGATCACTAGTTACTGAGCTATAAACGGGTTAAATAATCTTAAATTAATCCGTTATTTATCATGCTAAAGTACCAACTATGGCGTATCAAACAAACTTTAAAAACCAATACAGATGCAGCTCTCAAGTATCGCAGGCTCAATATAGAAACAGAACAGCGATCAACTAAAATAATTAATTTAGTTGGCTATGTAATTCTATTATTAGTTTTATTAGACTACGGGTTTATACTGATTTCTTCTCAGCTTTTCAATCCTAGTTGGGCGTACAATACCGCTGGTCAATTAGTTGAAAATATCTGGGGTCTATTATTCGGTTTAGTATTAATCTTTTATCGCCGCGACCAAGATATTGTTAAATCCAGAGAGGCTTTTTGTCTAAAAATAATTTCCTGGTTAACTTTGTGTGCTGGCATTAGCTATTTCCTCATTACTCCTGTCATCATCGGCAATGGATATCGTATCTATCGTGGCAACCACGCTCAGATGACTAGCCAAATCAGTTTGCAGAAAACCCAGGTAGAGCAATACGCTCAACAATTAGGACAAGCAAGTGAAGAACAGCTAAATAGCCTATTGCAAAGATATACGGCTGGAGAAGACAGCGGAACAATTTCTAGTAATTCAGCCGAGCAAATTAAGACCAATTTGTTGGCGGAAGTAGAAAAACAGCAGCTACAGGCAAAAAACCAGCTGCAAACTCAATTTGGTCAGAAGAAAACCAATCTCGTTAAAACTACTACCAAGTGGTCAATTGGCGCAATCGTTTCGGGAATGTGCCTTGTCTTAATTTGGCGACATACCGCGTGGGCAAGAATTAGATAATTTTGACGTCAACTATTCGATTCCAGAAATGCATACCTTAGATCGAGTTAGAACCAACAGCAACAGTATTCAACTTTGGCTACTATTTGTCAGTACGTTACTAATTGCTTTTAACTGGCACTTTATTGAATACAGCACCACATATCTGTTATTTTGGTGCGCCGCACTTGCTATTGCCTGGCGTAGAAGAAACGAACTAGATTTAGAAAGTAACATCCTGGCAACAAGTATTGGTTTAATTTTAATTGTCTGGCTATTATTTCGCGGTGTGGCGATCGATGCCAAAGCCGATGTCATTGCTCGTACTTATCCTTCAATTGCGATCGTCAGCCTATGTCTTCTGGCAAGCAAACCCAGTAAAATCTTTCAATATTGGCGAGAGTTGATTATTGTTATGACGACGGGTATTCCTTGGGAACACCTGTTTAACTTTATATCCGCTACAGACAATATTTCGCTTATCGATGCTAGGATTGCTCGACTGATGTTGTGGTATGTCGGATTTGATGTGCATCAAACTAGCAATTTAGTGATATTACCCGAAGGCTCGATTCAAATTGCGGGACCTTGTTCTAGTTTTGCTTTACTGGGACTGATGTGGCAATTTTCCTTGATAATTTGCTTTTATTTTTCTCTAACAAAAAACCAGAAAATACTTCTTTGGTTGGGTTCGACCGTAATAGCTTTCGGCGTAAATGGTGTTCGTCTTTGCCTAATGGCTTTGTTGGTAGCCAATAAACAGGAAGAAGCCTTTCACTATTGGCACGGTCATGCAGGAGCAGAAATTTTCACTACTATTGCTATTTTGCTGCTGAGCGTTTTTTACTGGTTTTTCCATAAGAGAAAAGCTAACATGTTCGATTCTAATTTAACCAGCGGCTAGTACCGCTTCGTGACCGAAGGGAATCCTTTAGGGCTTAAGTAATAAGTAAGTAAATTGACTTAATTAAACGTAAAATAAAGCTCTTTATCAATGAATCAACCTTTTGGGCAACAATCAAGATTAATACTTTTAAAATCTTGTGCCTTAGCAGTAGCTATTAATCTAGTTTATTTAATAAGTAAACCATCCCAAGATAAGTTTTTTGAGCTTCCTAATGTGAGTCAGTGGAATGCAATTACTACAAAGCACGTTAAAGATAAAAGTCTTAAGCTCGACACAAGAGAATATCAAAATAGAGAAGAACACAATCTAAGCGTTAAAGTTTCATTAGATCCTGCTTTTCAAGGGGGAAATCTAAGCCTAATCAAATCTTATTTAGGGTTTGATTTAAAACCGCAAGATTTGTCCGTAGTTGAAGATGAGAAGTTGGGACACTATGGCTTATTCGTACAAGATAATACAGCATATCTTTCTACGTGCATTCATTCACAAGGAAAAACAGCTTTTACTCTCAAACAGTTTTCCAAATTAGCAAACCACAATCTCCGCGATCGCATTTTTCCTTGGATCTTTGGTTTATCAGATCTGCGAGACTGGCGTTGTTTCTGGGTCAATACTTCTGTCGATTTGGCAGAGATTACAGAACTAGAAGCCAACGTAATTTTAAAGAATAAACTATCTTCTCTTGTGTCTGAAAGCACATTTAGACAATAGATTTTAAATTCAATTAGATCTAAAATAATGGTGCTAGATAAAAAAAATCATCTGCTACTTGTTTTGATATAAACTGCGCGGATCTAAGGCATCCCGCAAACCATCACCCAGTAGGTTAAAAGCTAAAACTGTCAGGATAATAAGCACGGCAGGAGGAATAATCAGCCACGGCTGCAAAACCAGAATTGAAGCATTAGTGGCATTTGAAAGCAGATTCCCCCAGCTAGGATCTTTGGACTGAATACCCAAACCAATCAGGCTCAAAACCGATTCTGCCACGATAAACCCAGGCACTGCTAAGGTAGCAGAGATAATAATATAGGTTGCTGTTTGGGGCAGTATGTGTCTAACTATGATGTAAAAGGGGTTTGCTCCCATGGCATTGGCAGCTTGCACAAACTCTTGCTCTTTAATCGATAGTACCTGTCCTCTAATTACCCTGGCTAAACCAGACCAACTGATAAAAGAGGTAATTAGTACGATGAGGAGAAAAGTCTGTACGCTACTCAAACCAGGAGGCAGTATAGACGCAAGAGCAATTAAGAGATAGATGCCAGGAATAGTCATCAACACTTCAACAACTCGCATCAATACAGCATCGATCCAGCCGCCAAAATAGCCAGATATTCCGCCAATAATCATTCCTAGAGGAAAAGAAATACTAATTCCAGCCAAGCCAATAAATAGGCTGATTCTGCCCCCAAATAATAAACGGCTAAATAAATCTCTACCCTGTTCGTCTGTACCCAAAATGTTGATTTTTCCTTCACCCAAAACTCCAAATAGGTGGCGTTTCATCGGTATGCCAGGAAATATAGTGGCTGTTTCAAATTTGGGGGGTAAGGGCAAAGAAATTTCAAACAAATTATAAGGATTACCCTCAACAAACAAACTAATAGGAGAAGGATTTTGTCTATCTATTATCAGCAGGCGATCGCCTGTCTCTAGATCGGTAACTCCTTGATCTGTGGGATAAACAAAAGGTCTAGTCAGCTTGCCCGTAGCATCCCGCCAGTGAATAGCGGTAGGTGGTAATAAAGAACCATCATTCTGAGAGGCATAGGGAGAGTAGGGGGCAATAAAATCGGCGAAAATAGCTGAAAAGTAAAAAACAATTAAAACTATTGCTCCAAAACGGGCTAAGGAGTTTTTCTTTAGTTTTTTCCACCAATTCATACTGTTCTCCTGATTCTCAAACTCTTAATTTACTAAACTAGGTATAGAGATAGTTCGACACAACCTTTTACCTTTAACCTTTGCCCCTTTCCCAGTCGCAGCATATTATGTTGGTGCGTAACACCAGTTATCAAACAGGGCTGACTTTAGCTTTATATAGTAGTTTATCTTCTTGTTTATAGCCGACATAACGAACTTCTACCACTTCTCCTATTTCCGCTGTTCCTTTAATTAACTGATGATACTGCGGATCGTAGGTAACTTTCTCTCCCACCACCCCTAAAGGAAAGACGTTCCATTGTTTTAGTAACTGTTCGACAGGCTCGACCAAACTTATCAAGCGCGAGGCTGGTAGATTGGGATTTTTGGTCACAGCCATTACAGCAGTAGGCCATTGCAACAGCCAGGACTCGATTGTTTCAATGCTAGATCTTTGAAATTCTGCTTCGAGAATTTCCTGTTGTTGCAGCATTTCTTGCTGTAGCTTTTGATATTCTTGCTTATAGGTAGCTAAAGTATTATTATCGCGATCGCTACTCGATGTTTGAGATCCGAGTTTATCTGCATATCGATCGCTAAAAGTTTCAATCAAACTATCTACAGATATATTTAAAGCTTTAGCAATACGAGCGACCGCACTGACAGATAGATTGAGAATTAGACCCCTCTGAATTCTAATTATAGGTAATCTGGGAACTCCAGCTACTCTGCTGAGTTCGTAAATATCAGCTATGTTTACCTGTCTCATTAAGTCTTCTAGTAGCTGCTTATTAGTTTCATAGGAATATTGAGTCATTACTTTTGCTTTGCTTATCTAAATTCAGGCGAGGGCGATCGTTTTGGGATATTTAACAGCTTACATCAAGAACAAACAAGTAAAATCTACAAATAAAAATATATCAACACAAAATTTATTGTTGCCTAGCAAATTAACTAAAACTCAAGTAATAATATTGATATTAGACTCCAATAAACTAACAATCAAAATAAAGTTTATCGGGTTAAAAGGTAAAGCAAATAACTATTATTATGAAAGCTGGTCAACTATTAAAGTTTTACGAGCAGGGTTATCGAGACTTCACTGGAGTCGATCTTAGCGGAGAAGACTTATCAGGAGTTATGTTGATTGCCGTTAACTTTACTGGTGCCAACTTGATGGGAGTTAACTTTAGCCGAGCTTTCCTAACCAAATCTAAATTTAACCAAGCATCATTAAACTGGTCAAACCTCAGCTATGCAAAAATGAGCGAGACTAGTTTGGAAGAAGCAGATTTGACCAAAGCCAACCTTAAAGGGGCGTTTATGGTTAAGTCTAAGCTAGTTGAAGCAAAACTCAGCGGTGCCAATCTTTCCCATACTAATCTTAGGGCTTCTAATTTGTTGGGTGCCAATATTTGTGGTGCTAAACTGCAAAAAGTCAATCTGAGACAGGCAAATCTCAATCGAGTCAATCTAAATTGGGCAAATCTGTACGAAGGAAGATTGAGCGGAGCGCAGCTACAAGGCGTTTCCTTAAATGAGGTCAACTTAAGCCAGACTTTTCTCATTGATGTAGATTTAAGTGGAGCCGATTTAACAGGCATCAATCTCAGTCAAGCCAAGTTATCTAAAGCAAACCTAAACAGTGCCAACTTGAGTAATGCAGATCTGAGTAATGCTAGGCTCAAAGAAATCAACCTTAGTAATGCTAATTTGAGCAACGCTAATTTGACTAATGCCTGGCTGAGAAAAGGAAATCTAGAGCATGCTGACTTAACTAATACAGATTTGAGCGATGCAGATTTATCTGATACTTCTTTTAAGCACGCGAACCTAGATAACGCTAATTTAGAGCGTGCAGAATTGAGTGGAGCCAATTTTGATCGCGCATCCGTGCAAAATACTATTTTAGATAAAGTTCGCAATTCCCAAACTGCCCCAGCAACTTATGACAACTATCCATTGAGACTGAGTTTTGGTCAGTAGGAAGAAGTCAGTAGGCGCAAAGGCATACATGCGGTCGCAGCCCTTTGTTTTTGCCGCATGCAGTCAGAAGTCAGAAGAGTTATAACTGCTTTTACTTAATCATTAAAAACGTATTTTGCTCACATATTAGGAATCAGATTTAGTGTAAATTTCGATCGCCTGTCGTAACTTCGTAACTTCAGTCATATAGTTGCGATCGCTCTTATTCAGGCAAACGCCAAAACAAAATTAGTAGTATTAAAAATAATCATGCTGTCTTTTCGCGATCGCCATTATGACTATTACAACTCCTCAAAGAACTAGTTCCAATTTACCTCCAGGTTCTAAACTACCTTCCATCTTCGGCATGGTAGAAGCCTTGCTAGATCAATTTGGCACGTTGGAAAAATATCAGCGCAAATATGGCGAAATATTTTATGGTAAAAAGTCTTCTTTGATGCCTCCCTATGTAATTTTCAGCAATCCCCAGGCGATCAAACAAGTTTTTACTGCCGATCCTA
The DNA here is from genome assembly GCA_039181635.1 of Cyanobacteria bacterium P01_G01_bin.19. Lineage (GTDB taxonomy): Bacteria > Cyanobacteriota > Cyanobacteriia > Cyanobacteriales > Xenococcaceae > Waterburya. Next base: position 6,224 of record JBCDCO010000040.1, read on the forward strand.
ATTTATTTGAAGTCGGTCAACAGTCTACTAACCCAGTGCGAGTTTTGCTAGGGGACAAATCTTTGGTCTTGCTGGATGGCGTAGAACACAAAAGACACCGCAAACTGCTGATGCCTCCTTTTCATGGAGAGAGGATGAAAAGTTACGGGCAAACGATGGTCGAAACTACAAAAGAAGCTATTGCTAATTGGCAAGTAGGGCAAACCATCGCCATTCGCGACTATACTCAAAAAATTTCCCTACAAATTATTCTCAAGACAATCTTTGGTTTAGATTCGGGACAACAAAGCAAACGCCTTAAAAATATTCTGGTTGACTGGTTGGAAACCTTTAACTCTCCCTTGCAATCTTTTTTCCTCTTTTTCCCTTGGCTGCAAAAAGACTTAGGCAAACTAACTCCTTGGGCTAAATTCCTGCGCCAACAACAAGAAATACGCCAAATTCTTCAGGAGGAATGCGGTCGCCGTCGCCAAAATCCAGAGAGTATGAGAGGTGATATCCTCAGCTTGCTATTGACTGCCCGAGATGAAGACGGTCAACCAATGAGCGATCGCGAAATTCAAGACGAACTGATGACCATGCTATTTGCAGGACACGAAACTACGGCTAGTTCTTTGGCGTGGTGTTTTTATTGGTTGCATCGTTTACCAGAAATCGGTCAAAAACTACGGGACGAATTAAGTTCTTTATCTCCCAATGCCGAGTATACCGAAATTGCCAAGCTTCCCTATCTTAGTGCGGTGGTATCCGAAACCCTCAGACTCAACCCTGTAGTGGTGTTTGTCGGTCGTCAACTCAAGCAACCTTGGTCGCTCATGGGATACGATCTCGAAGCGGGAACGTCTTTATTTCCTTCCATCTATCTAACCCACCAACGAGAAGACATTTATCCTCAACCCAAACAATTCAAACCCGAAAGATTTATTGATCGCCAGTATTCCCCTTATGAATACTTACCCTTTGGTGGTGGTAATCGTCGTTGCTTGGGTTATGCCTTTGCCCTATTTGAGATGAAATTAGTTTTAGCGACAATTATGTCTGAGGCAAATCTGGAATTAATTAGCGATCGCTTGCCCAAATCCGATCGCCGAGGTTTTACCTTTAGTCCTAAAGGTGGAGTTAAATTTAAAATCACTTAAACCTTACCCCTTGTATGAATTATGTTAATTAAAAAGGCTTTATGTCTATTCTGTGTACTCTATTTATCTTAAAAAACCATATTTATTCCTGGGGGACTAGTCCCCCATATGCGCAGCGGTATCCTTTAGGAAACCCCCTATTGGGGACGTTACGACCTCCCCATATGCGAAGCGGTATCCTTTAGGAAACCCCGCCGTAACTAAAGTTCAGTCCAGATATCTGCTCGATCAATTGATTTTTATTTAGAATAGTGAACTAATTTAATTCACACTAGACGTATTTTATTTGGGGATATAGGGCAAATTGTTTGCCCCTTGAAGCTGGCGTATATGCTGCAGTACTGAAGCAAAATATTCTTTGATGTCTCTGGTCTTACTTGCCAAAGCACGAATAGCAATACCATTTTCTGCGGGTAAGATAGTTGCGGCTGTTTCTATCGGGCGATCTCTTTTTATAGCAAGCTGTTCTATTTCTGCGATCGCTTTGTTTAGATCTAGATCGGGCAATATGGCGATCGCATTACCCAAGATCGGCAGAGATGCAAATAATTTATTACCTTTGAAGGGATTACTTTTGCCTAACAAACTACTGGCATTGACAAACAATAACTCATCTCGATTATCTACAATTTCTAGACGATTGAAATAGTAATTAAAATCATAATATTCATTTTTTGCCAATCTCCCAGGTAAGACTATTTCGGTTAACCATAATTTAGCCGTAGGATGAATTTTAATCCTAGTATTTTGTTCCAAACTAGCATCTGTATACAAGATAATTGGCTCTCCAACTAACTCCAAACTAGCATTATCCTCTATTACTATTTGATAATTAATTGTTCCCTTGCGATCGGCTTCGGGCATGGGATGAACTTTAGTTGCTGCCTGATCGGTAAGATATAAGTGACTATTAGCTGATAAATGCAGAGATAAATTTAAAGTATCGCCAGCCAGCAAACCAGGAGAAGTATTGATCAGATAGAGATAAGCGCGATTTGTATTTGCTCCTTCTAAACGGAAAACGGTAGATAAACGCAGAGGAAAGCTCGTATATTGATGCTGACAAATTGTTTGATTATTAATGTTACTTTTTAGTCTTAGTTCTAAATTGTTTTTATATTTAATACTAGTTGTATTTTCTTTGAGCATGTCAATAGTTAATGGTTGATTATCCTAAAGAATACTGCTTCGCATAGTTTACTTATAGAATTTAATTTCAAGCTTAATACAGATTGAGAAGGTGGGCGACTCAAAGGAGTTTAAAAAAAGATATTGATTCGTATCGCCCACCCTACAATAATTAATAAAATCTCTTGTTCCCAAAAATTTGAGGGTTAGGGCGATCGCGCTAATATTAAACAAGAACGAGAAACCCTGCGCAACAATCGGCGTTTTGGATTGCATTACAACAGCTGAAAATCTTAGTATTGCTTATAATCTGTGCCTTTAGAGCGATCGCTTTATTTATCCAAATTTTGTTATGTCAACTGCTAAAAAACTATCTTTACCCCAAATGGGTTGTGGAACATGGGCTTGGGGGAATCGTCTCCTATGGGGGTATGACAAAAGCATGGATAGTCAACTGCAAGAAGTATTTAATCTCTGCGTCGATAACGAAGTAACTTTATTCGATACAGGAGATTCTTATGGTACGGGAAGGCTAAATGGTCAAAGCGAAAAGTTATTAGGCAAATTCGATCGCGAGTATCGGGGTGCAAACAAGGATAATATCTGTTTGGCAACTAAACTTGCTGCTTATCCGTGGCGGTTAACTAGAAAGTCGATGGTCAAAGCGGCAGAAGCCTCGATGGAACGAATGGGGAGGGTAGATTTAGCCCAGATGCACTGGTCAACGGCTAATTATTTCCCCTGGCAAGAAGAACAGCTGTTAGATGGCTTGGGAGATTTATACGAACGAGGTTTAGTAAAAGGCATTGGGCTTTCTAACTATGGCACAAAGAGATTAAAAAGAATCCACGCCAAATTTAGTCGGCGCAGTATTCCGATCGCAACTCTACAGGTGCAGTATTCTCTGTTATCTACCTATCCCGTTACAGAATTGGGTATCAAAGAAACTTGTGACGAACTGGGAATTAAACTCATTGCCTATAGTCCTTTATGTTTGGGAATATTAACGGGTAAATATAGCGATCCTAGTACCTACCCGAAAGGCTTGCGCGGCTTTTTGTTTAGACGTCTAGTTCCAGAATCTAAATCTTTGTTAGCTTGTTTAAAAGCGATCGCCGACGAACGGGATAAAACCATGGCACAGGTAGCAATTAACTGGTGTATTAGTAAAGGTGCAATTCCTATTCCTGGAGCGAAAAACACTATTCAGGCAAAGGAAAATATCGCGGCTCAAAATTGGAGGCTAGATGCTGGAGAAATATCCGAATTAGATCGGGCAGCGGCAGGAATAGATAAACCAATGGTTCAAAATATCTTTCAAACCAAATAATTGATGTAAAGTAAGATACTTTTTTTCTCAGATAAATAACTTTTTCTCACAGGTCGATTTTGTGTTTCGAGGCTATAACTGTTGCTTGATAGACTTAAAACTTGGTGTGAGAATAATGATACGCAAAAAAACATTGATATATGGCGTGAGTTCGTTACTAGGATTAAGCCTTTTAACCCATACAAATCATGCTTTTGCTGACGCAGTAGATCGAGAAATCGAGCTACTGAATAATGTGGAAAAAGATCGCCTGGGACAAGTTACTAACGTCAATCAGCTAAGAGACGTTTCTCCTACAGATTGGTCTTATGAAGCCCTAAGATCCTTGGTAGATCGCTATGGTTGCATTTCAGGATTTCCCAACCAAAGCTATCGAGGCGATCGCCCCCTCTCTCGCTATGAATTTGCTGCGGGTTTAAATTCTTGCCTCAATCAGATCGAACGCTTGATTGCTTCTTCTGCTAGTTCGGTAAGTCAAGATGATTTGGATCTGATAGGCAGACTCAGCCAAGAGTTTGAAGCGGAACTGGCTAGTATTGGCGAGCGAGTAAATAATATTGAAAGCAACCTTAGCGTCTTAGAAGATAATCAATTTTCGACTACAGCAAAATTAAAAGGGCAGGCAGTATTCTCTGCAACTAGTGCTTTTGGCGATCGCAAAGCAGTTCCTTTTGGCGGTATAGTTGGCTCTGCAGGAGACGTAGAAGACGAGGTTGTATTTGATAGTCGATTGAGGCTAAATTTTGATACTAGCTTTACAGGAAAAGATTTGCTCAAAGTGCGTTTGGATAGCATCAACGCTACCCGCATTGGAAATGGCGTTACAGGAACAAACATGACCCGTTTGGCTTTCGATCGCCCTTTGGATGGAGATGTACGTATTGGCAAACTGTTTTATCGCTTTGGAATTTCCAAATTAAGATTTACTGTTGATGCTACTAGAGGTCGTTACAATGCCAATGTTTCGAGTAACTTTAACAAATTTTTTGCCAACCCCGTAAAAGGTTCGATTTCTAACTTTGGACGCTTCAATCCCATTTACGCTCAGGGTGCGGGTGGCAGTGGGGTAACTGCCGTATATAAGGTTAGCGATGCTTTTGCCTTAAATGCAGGTTACTTGGCTCGCAACCCCAATAATCCCAATGAAGAAAATGGTTTATTTGATGGTTCTTTTGCTGCTTTGGCACAGGTAGATATTAAGCCGACTGATGCTTTGAGCTTTGGCTTGACTTATGTTCGCGCTTATTATCCTGATGGTAGAGCCTTTGTCTCGGCTGGCACTGGTAGTAGACTGGCGAACGCACCTTTTGGCAACATTGACACTGCTGCCGACCATTTTGGGCTACAAACTAGTTTAAATTTTAGTCCTGTAGTTCTCTCTGGCTGGGCTGGATACACCTTGGCAGAGGCAAAAACTGCCAGCGAAGGAGTCGTTTCAGGCGATCGCGCCAAGATCTTAAACTGGGCTGTTAGTTTGGCGTTCCCCGATTTAGGTGGCGAAGGCAACGTAGGAGGAATAATCTTCGGACAGCAACCCCGCGTACTCGACAACGATACTGGTGTTGAGGAGGATGATGCTAACTGGCATCTTCAGGCGCAGTACAGATATAAACTGAGAAAAGGAATTTCGATTAATCCTGGTTTTATGGCAATTCTCAACCCTGAGAATAATAGCGAAAACGATACGGTTTATGTAGGAACAATTAGAACTATATTCGAGTTTTAATCTTATAAAAATGACATGGCATTTATACTTGCCATGTCATTACATCGATTTGCGAACTATTTAATCTCGGTTAAACGAAATCGAGCATGAGCTTACAAGCTGCTAGAGTTTAGGCTTTCTTCTTCTCCTGAAGTTTGGGGTAGATGAAGCCCGCATTCTTGCTTTAAACCGCGAAAACGGGTGTCTCTTTCGTTACTATCGTCGGCGGTCAAGGGGCGGCTGGAGTGCCAGTCACCCACAGAAACATAACCCTGCTCGAAAAAAGGATGATAGGGGAGATCGTGAGATGTCAAATAGCGATATATGTCTCTGGCATTCCAATCTAGAATCGGATAAATCTTGTAGAGATTATCTTGCTGTTCTACCCTGGTTAGATTTTCACGGTGTTTGGTTTGATCTTTGCGCAAGCCAGCCAGCCACGCTGTCGCCTTTAGTTCTTCCAATGCCCGCTGCATTGGTTCGACTTTACGAATGCGATCGTAACGATTGAGAGCTTCCACATCGTCCTGCTCCCAAAGCCTACCGTATAAGGCTTCCATTCGAGCAGGAGAAATAGAAGACTGATAAACTTTAAGATTTAACTGTAGTCTTTGGGTTAGCTGTTCCGCAAATTTATAGGTTTCGGCGGGTAAATAGCCCGTATCGACCCAAATGATGGGAATGTTTGGCTTGACTCGGGTAACTAAATGTAACATTACCGCAGCCTGAATACCAAAACTAGTAGTCATAACCAAGCCATTACCGAATGTATCAGCACTCCATTCTGCAACGAAAGATGCTTCTGCATTTTCTAGTTTTTGGTTGACTTGAACTAAATCGAGATTAGGTACTTTAGCTGTAGCAGAGATCATTAATTCTAACTCTCTAGATGTTTTAAGTGATTACTGAAGAAAATAAGGGACAATGAATAATCGGAAATTATTGGTTTGCTTCAGAATCAAGTTTACTATTCCAAACTTCATTATTTTACGTTGTCGCTGTGGTAAAAGCCATCCGCTGTTTATTTCCGTAAATTTAGAAGATCGGTATAATTTAGCTCTTTTTAAGGATACAGTCTTTGAGTTCGATTTAACCAACGGTCACAGATTATCTTGATCGTTTTTTAAAATTAGTGCCATCTTGATATGTTTTAGATTACCCTGGGAATCCTAAAAGTGTGCTGAATGTTTCAGCTTTACGGTCTAACTCTGTGCTAAAGAAAAAATTAATGGTTTCTCGTTTCAACTGGTTTCTCGGTACTCTATTTTTTGCGGCTGCCTTCGGTGCGTTGATGAATCCACCGCCTTATATTGCGATCGCGGTGCTGTTTTTCCTCATTGGTTTGATTTTATTGCCGTCTACCGATAAATTAACCAAGCAATATTGCAACTGGCAAATTAAGGGGGGCGTTAAGGGTACGATTATCTTGACCAGCTTAATTATTATTTGTCTGATCGTTCCTCAGGTAGAAACCAACCCTGCAAGATTTTCTATCCGTCCCGTGGAGCGTTGGGACTCGATTTGAGGTTAATGTAACCCAGCTTTTCTTGGCTTATTTTTTGTCACTGACGACTATGTTGGAAATGCGATCGTAAAGGTGCTACCTTCATTAAGCTGCGATCGCACGGAAATATTGCCTCCCATGCCCTCTACCAGAGTTTTGACGATCGACAAGCCCAATCCCGTACCTCCTGCACGATTACGAGATTCGTCTACGCGGAAAAAGCGTTCAAAAATGCGTCCCTGCTGCTGTAGCGGAATACCTACACCGCGATCGCAAACCTGAATTTGAGCTAAATTTTTGCGCTCGATTAATTTTAAAGTTATGGGGGTTTCTGGTTCGGAATATTTAACCGCATTATCAATTAAATTGAGCAATACTTGTTTGAGGCGATGATTATCTGCTTTGATTACTACGATATTCGGCTCTAAGTCTAGTGAAATGGCTCTATTGCTATATTGCTTTGCCATCCCGACTACTTCTTTAATCAAGTCGTTAAGAATAATTCTTTCGGGCTGAAACTGCAGTCTGCCGCTATCTAATCTGGCTAAATCTAACAAATCTTGCAGTAATTGCACTGTTCGATCTGCTTCTGATGCAGCAGTAGTCAAAGCTTCGACTTGGATTTCTGATAGATTGTTTGCTCGTCTTAAAATGCTTTGAAGATAGCCAGAGATGATTGTCAGCGGCGTGCGCAATTCGTGAGAAACATTGCTCAAGAGTTCTCTTTGATGTTCCCAAGATTCTGATAGTCGAACTAACATTCCGTCTACAGTTTCTGCCAGTTCTCTAACTTCACTAGGGGCTTGTTCTAAATTAATATGAGCTTGATCTAGCTTGTCGGCTGAAATTGTTGAGGCAAGTTGACTAATTTTTTTGAGAGGTCGCATCGAGCGATGAATATAGAAAGCAATAACTGTAGTCATAGCGGCGATTGCAACTATCGTAGCTAAGATCAAGCTACGCATTAAATTAATAAACATTATTTGGTCGTCAGTGATGTCGTGGGCTAGATACACTTTGCCTAAATTATTGCCTTTTACCTCTAGAGGAGTAGCACACATCAGCCAATAGCTACCGTTCAAATCTTTCACCTGAGGAATTAGAGGCACGTCTTTTACGCCTAGCAAAACATTGCCAATTTCTGCCCTATTCAAAGCTTTAGATTTGGCTGTCACCACGCCTTGCTTATTTTTAATCCAAATTAATTTATCGGGAGTAGACAAAGATGCGATCGCTCTTTGCGCTCCTTCTTCAAGAGGAATCATTTCGCTGTATACTTCTACATCGAGAGGAAAACGCTCGGCGATATATTTCATGTTTTCTTTGTGGGTAGAAACCAAAATATGCTGCATTCTGGCACTCGTCCAAATAGCCAGGCTGCCCATGCCTAGAGCTGCAACTCCAGCAATACCAATGGTCAGTCTTACTTTTAGTGAGGCTGTATCTAATATTTTTCGCACTGGTTTGGATATCAAAGAAAAATCAAGAGAACTATTATTACTATTATCAGCAACAGCGACCTTTTTTACTGCTCGTCTAAAATGAGTCAACTGTCTTAATCGCTTGGATAGTTCCATTAATTTAGTTTATATATCTCTGTATCTAATCCTCTCCAGTGTTGCTCGGGATGCTTAAAAATCAATGAAAATCTTCTGAGGAAAACTTAGTAAGAAGCTCTGCCAGCAACCAACCAAAAACTATGCCAGCTATGTTGGCTAATAAATCTTGCCACTCTCCATAACGATTAATATATGGCTGCAACAGTTCAATCGCACCACTCCAGCCAATCAAAAGCAGAGCAATTACTTGCCAGCGTTGAGGTTTTTTGATGGCAACGGGAAACATCAACGCGCCGTAAGCAATAATATGGTTTACCTTATCGCTACTCGGAGTCGGCGGCAGTTCCTTTAGGGGTACGAGAGATAAAGTAGTAATAACAGTCAGCAAAAATAGCGTTAGGAAGATCCAGTATCTTTTAACCAAGGCGATCGACGTAATTAAAAATGAAGCCATCTTGAACTAATGAGATTAATTAAAAAGAAAGAAATTTTATTACTATAGTTATAGTCATTCCCAACAGAAACCAAAGGATCTTTTTATAGCACTCAGCAATTTAATTTCAATTCAAGGCACAATTGACTGTCTTATGCAGTTGGTTGTAGTATCAAGAAATAAATTAGCGGTAAGTTATTGAACTATCAAGTTATTTTATTGGTTACAGGAAGGTTTCACAGGATTAGTTGCTTTTGTCCACTCTTCTTGCAACCATTGACGAACAAATAGACCCATCTTTTTCCCGCCCAAAACGCGATCGCTTTTATCAGCCAGACGAGGAGAACAATAGTGGTCGTATGTCCAAACTGCCCAGTTTATATTGGGACGTTGGCTTAAAAATTCTTTCATCGGTTGACCAAAATTAGCCGTTGTCCCCGTAGAAAATTCCCATTCCGCATCGGCTTGCCAGCCAAATTCTGTCAAAAATACGGGTACGCGATCGGCTGCTTTGCCAAATACTTCTTCCCAGTCATATTCTAGACCTATTTCCCTGGGCCAACTTTCTTCCATACCCTTGTAGGTATGATTGACGTAGGCTAAATTATCTCCCTCACAGGGATAATCGGGGGCAAAACGAGTAATCTGCGACCACAGAGGAGAACCGATTAAAATAATGTTTCTAGAAGCATTTAATCTAATCAGATCGACCCACTCTTGGGCTTTACTGCGCCAGGTGTTCCAATTCTCCGCCGTGACTAGCTTGGGATATCCAGGTTCGTTATACAGCTCAACAATGACGTTGGGATAATCCTTAAAGCGAGGGGCAATATAGCTCCAGAAATCTCTAGTTTGCCGATCCATTTCTGGCGATCGCCAGTCAGCCCCTTCTTCTCCATCTACGGGATGCCAATCAATGATGCAATAAACTTTTTGTCTGACGCATTCATCTACTCCTGCCTGTAGGGTTTGATAAACTTCTTCTAGACTAAAGTTTTCAAGCTGTTAATCCTTGATGGGCAAGCGCAGCAGATTGGGATACCAACCATTATTGCCATTAGTAACCTTGGCAATCTTCTGAGCAAAGTCGGGCAACGCTTTTTCACCCCAGGCGTTGTTAAAACCACAAAAACTTATTCCCCGCAGAGTAACCCGATCTCCTGCTTCGTCTTCAACCCATTTTCCATTTGTTTGTAGCCAGGGGAGTTCTGAGGAATTTTGACAGGATGTAGAAGTAGTAACATTATTACTGTCAGAGCGAACGACGCTAGCATCGACAGAAGATGCAGACCAATAGTTAGCCGTAATTGAAAATAAACAAGATATAAAAGCGATCGCCATTGCGGTTAATATCAGCTTTTTGATATTTCTAATAGTCATAGATCTTCTCTGGCTCAAATTTAAACAACGTTCAATCTAGGATTATTCATTGATTACAGCATCGCGATCTAGCAATAGTAAGCTGCGCAGACTATTAGTATCCAAATCTGTCAACCACTGTTCTCCAGCATTTACAGTTTGTTCTGCTAGTTCTTTTTTGCTCTCGATAATGTCACTAATTCTTTCTTCTAATGTGCCAGTACAGACAAATTTGTGTACCTGAACGTTGCGTTTTTGCCCAATCCGAAATGCCCGATCTGTTGCCTGGTTTTCTACCGCAGGATTCCACCAGCGATCTACGTGAAAGACGTGATTAGCTCTAGTTAGGTTGAGTCCCGTTCCTCCTGCTTTGAGAGACAGGATAAATATTTTTGGTCCATTAGGTTCGTTTTGGAAACGATCTACCATTTCCTGTCTTGCCAAACGCGGCGTTGACCCATATAAAAACAGTACTTCTCCCTTTAATTTTTGCTCTAAGTAGGGTTTTAAGATTTTGCCCCATTCAGAAAACTGAGTAAAAATTAAGGCTCGATCGCCTTCATCGACAACCTCTTCAAGCATTTCTTCTAGGCGCAGCAGCTTACCAGAGCGATCGCTAAACTCTGCCGAGTCTATGTTTAATTTCTTGGCTTTGGTGTCACCAATTAGTTCTGGATGGTTGCAAAGCTGTTTGAGACGCAACAGTAGGGTTAAAATTAATCCCCTGCGTTTGATACCTTCAGAGTCTTCAATCTCTTCTAAAGAGTTATCGACTAGCTGTTGATATAGTTCTGCCTGTTCGGCAGATAGTCCGCAGTATACGTTCATTTCTTGCTTGTCAGGCAAGTCTTGAATAATATTTTTGTCGGTTTTTAAACGGCGCAAGATAAAAGGTTGAGTCAAGGATCTCAAGATGTTTAAAGATTCGCGATCGCCATATTTTTCAATAGGGGCAGCAAACCGCTTTTGGAAGAAATTGCGATTGCCCAAAAATCCAGGATTGAGAAAGTCTAGAATCGACCATAGTTCGGTTAATTTATTTTCGACTGGCGTACCAGTGAGGGCAATTCTAAATCCTGCGGGTAAGTCTCTAAGTGCCTGAGACTGCTTTGCCGTGGGGTTTTTAATGTTTTGTGCTTCGTCTAAGACAACTCCTTGCCATTCAATTCCTGACAGGGTTTTTAAGTCGCGAGCGACCAAAGAATAGCTAGTGATAACTAATTGCTGTTTGGCTACCTGTTTGGCAAAATTCTTACCCTGCTCCCGTTTATCTCCGTGGTGAATTACAGTACTTAGGTTTGGGGCAAATTTTTTGACTTCTCTTTCCCAGTTATTAATTACGGAAGTAGGACAAACTAGTAGGGTTGGGCTGGTTAATAGCTTTTGCTGCTTGAGGTTTAGCAAAAATCCAATTAGCTGAATCGTGTTGTGGCAAATAATATTATTTGCTACAAAGTTATGATGTACTGGGATTTCAAAATCATATACCCATCCTTCATAATCTATTTCTTCAATCGATTTAATTGGACAATATAAAATTTCGCTATCTAATAAATTTTGTAGTTCATGCCTTTTGCTTGCTAAATACTGTTTATCTAGTTTCTGATAAGCAGCTAAAGTACTTGTAGTCCATCTAGAAGGCTTTAATTGTTTATAATCTTCCTCTGCATATCCTGAAATAATATTATCTAAACAAGATACTACTTTAGTTAAACTTTGATTAGAAAATTCTTGTGAACCATCAATGTACACAGTGTTGTGCATACCTAGATGGCGAATCGGTAGTTTGGTATGGGTGACAACTTCGGCAACTATCTGGGATGCTGGAATACCTTCTACGTTAGTATTGCTTGATTTATTGCAGATTTTTTTAGTTTTATCTTGTTTGAGTAAATCTTGAAATCCAATAGATTTAAAAAATATTCTTACTGCATTTCCTCCCATTGTACCAATGTAATAATCTCGAAAAATTTGACTGCCATTAGTTGCTCTTTTTGATTTTTGGGTAATACGTAGCCAGATACCAAAACGCCTGAGTAGAATAGATAATTGTTGAATTAGTAAAGAAGAAGCAGAACTAATCTCAATAACACCTGATGTAATGTCTACAGAAGCCTCCGCATCAAAATAATTACGAAGAAAAACTCGCGCTGTGGACAAGTTAGCTTCCATGATAAATCGAGGAATCGACTTACTTCTGGATTTCTCTCCCCATTGATATCCTTTTAGGTTTAAAAATTTTCTATATTCCTTACTATTTATTGATAAATAAGGAACTCTGCCATGACGAGGAACGCGAATTTTTGGTTGATTAATCTCAAAATTGTATTTCTTAGCTAGATTAATCGCAATTTGATGTAAATCTGACAGAATTTCGGTAGATTTCTGAAATATATTTGCAGTCGCTCGCTTATTATTTTCCCAACCTTCGGCAATTTGCCAAGCTAACAGCTTAGTTAATGCTAGGTCTTCCTCATTTTTATTGCCGTATAGTTTTTTAGGTACGGCAACATAATCTCCTACATGTAGATCGTTAGTCCAACCATTGTTGGTCAATAGTTTGTGTTGTTTAGTAATCGTGATACTGCTGCCATCTTTCAGATTTATTTTGACAACCTTTTCTTTTACCTGTTGGCGATATAAATTACCTATCTCAGTGACAATTATTTTTCCAGTTAATTCATCAATAGAATTTACTAGTAGTTGCTGAATAGGCTTACTCCAATATCCTTCACCATCAAATTGAGTTGCTTGAGAATATTTTTGCCAAATATCTTCTGCCGATTCCAATACTCCATTAACCTGTAATTTGGTATCAGGTAAAACACATTTGCCCAAGCCCATATCATCCGCCAGACAAGCACCCAAACCCCAAGTTTCCAGAAAAGATAACCACCCCACACCCTTAGCCTGATAGGGACGCAATTCTCCTTTAAATCCTTGGATTTTGGTTACAGGTTCGACTGCTTTATTGTCAGTTAAATTATCGAGCAAACCTGCTAAAACTCCTGTCGGCTCAAACTTAACTACAGGTAATTTAGCCAGAGTCTTGGTATCTCCTGTCGATAAGCGCAAGGCGTCTTCTACCGACAGATCTAGCTGTTCGTTGGATTTATCCAATACCGCTTGTGCTGCCTTAACATCGGCAGGCTGTAAAGCAATCCACTGTCCGCCTATTTCAACAATGGGCGACTTTTGTGCCAGCAACTTCTTAAAATCTCGCTTGGAGACATTGCGATCGCCTATGGCAATTTCTAGCTTGTACTTAAGCATACTTTGCAAGCTCAAACGCTGACCTTTCCTTTGGTTGACGCTGGCAGTCATTTTGATGCCCAATCTTTGTTCGCTGTTGCCCTGAGTCAATCCAGGCGGTAGGATTACACCTAGTCCGTTGTCTTTTAGCTGCCAAGCGATCGCCCTGATAAACTCATAAACCTGAATCGGATTGAGGGTGCAGCTCATGGGCTGGCTTTCCTCTAAACTTTCGGCAATGGGGCTATAAAGACGAGTTGCCAAACCCAAACCCTTGAGCAAAATTTCTTGCGGATTTTCGATGGTGCGATCGCCTATATGCAAAAACTCATTGGGACATTGCCAGATGATGCTTGCATTGACGACAAAATCCACATCGTCTAGCGCCTGTAAATAGTATTCCAAAGACCAATCACTTTGCACAGTATCTTCTGTAATTTCGGCTGGAGGTGTCAGGACAAAGCATACTCTGTAACGATTTTGACCGAGTTTATTATTTTGCAAGCTGACGACGTACTCGCTAATTGGTAAAGTCCAATTGTAAACAGCATCGCTCAAGCGTTTGATGGTGCGATTATTAGTATCTAGCTTAGGAGATTGCGAGTCTGCCAAAGATTCTAACCACGGTCTGACAATACTTTCTTTGCCGCTGGGGAATTGATAATCTATCCAGGTACGCAATCTGCTGTCTAACAAAATTGCCAGCGATCGCAGCAGTAATTCTTCATCCGTAGTATCTGCTTCTGAATCTTCTGCATCTAAATAAGCCAGACAGGCTTCGGGAATGGTTTGAGTAAATTTTGCCAAACGTACCCGATCTACTTCGCTGTCAATGATAGGCTGCCAAATACTGCGAGATTGCGCTTTGCGCGAGTTCTTAATATCTATGCCTGGCAAAAACTTTTGTCGTACGATCAAATCCAATACCCAACGATATACGTGCGACCAGTAGCAGATATCCCCTGCCAAATAGTCGGTCTTAGCCTGAAGTGAATTAAAAGACAATATCTGCAGCAATTCTACTGTCTGTAGGGGAGTCAGGCGAAATCCCTTCACTTCCCAGAGATATAAATCCAAGCTCGCTTCAGATTTAACAATGTCTCCTGCATATACTGGCTGAATTTTTTTACTGTCTTCTGTACCTGTAACGATAGTTGGCATGCCTACCAGTTGAGTCTGCCAACGGCTTTGCTCCAATAAGTCTGAAACCTCTAATTCATGGTGTTGGCAAAGATCTAAAAACTCCTGCTTAGACAAGTCAAAGGGATGAACAAAGTCTCCCGACTTGTTGAGCGAAAACTTTTGATTGACCAGAGAACGCCAGGTTTCACCCCAAATAAAAAAGTAGTTTTGACCTGAATTAACAATCCAACTGCCGTGAATAATTGACATAATTATCTAAGAAATTTCTAACATTGCAACGCTAATTCTGTCGCTATTGATTTGGATCGGATAGTGAACCATATTTTGCTTAATTTCGCCTGTATCACCGATGTGAGCGATTGGGCAGCTAGCCGTTAAGCATTGCTGGTTTGTCTCGTGCCGATTTCTCAACTAATGGTTGAAAAACAAATAACAAAAAATCGCCTCTTCTCCGACTACACCCTTACAAGATATTGGAGAAAAAACTATTAAAGACAACGATCAGTTTAGCAAGTTTCGGCAAGCTAAACCTCAAATGTTAAGGCTAGTTTGAATTAGACAATGTAATAATCGCGATAGCTATAAGCTATAAGCTATGAGCTATAAGCAATTAAGGTTTTTTCTTTGGCAGATAAGCTAGGGTTGGAGAGCGAATCAAACTCACGTCAAACGTTACAATTACTCTCAGAAAAGGGCGTTGGTAATTTAGTGTATGACGTATAAAGTGTTTCGGTTTTTAGCTATTAGCTCTTAGCTATCAGCTTTTAGCTTTTTCAAAATGTGTATCAGTCAAATTAATCTAACTTTTCATACCTTGATTTACCAACGCCCTTTTTTTAAGCTAGTTTATTTAACATTTATCATCTACCATTTACTACTCAATTTAAGCTAGGGGTTTATATTCCGCTCATGTGGACGAGTAATGTTCGCCCTCGACAGTTTGTGATGCGTAGCGAATCCTTATAGGGCAACTGTCTCGCAATGTTCAATATTTTAATGTTATGCATATAGCTCGGCGACATATTCCCCATAACCGTTATAGGGTAAAGTTTCTTTGATTTCCCAAGACAAGCCAGGTCCCGTACTAATAAACTTCTCGGTTGCCTGTGACCAACGAGGATGAGGTACTTCTGGATTGACGTTCGCCTCAAATTTATATTCATTCGGATCGATTGTATTCCAATAAGTTGCTGGCTGTTCGGCGACAAATTCTATCTTGACAATTGATTTTGCACCTTTAAAACCGTATTTCCAGGGAGTAACCATCCGTATTGGCGCACCGTGCTGTTTGGGCAAATCGCGACCAAAAATCCCGACCGCAAAAAATGCTAAGTCATTTGCCATTTCTTCAATTCTCAAGCCTTCTGTATAGGGCCAAGGGAGCGAACCAATATGAAATCCTGGTCCTTTGGTAATTTCTGGGTCGTAAAACGAAGTAAACCGCACGTATTTTGCCTTAGCAGTAGGTTCGACATCCTGCAATAAAGCTTTCATGGGAAAGCCAATCCAAGGCAATACCATCGACCAGGCTTCCACGCAGCGAAAACGATAAATTCTTTCTTCTAGAGGAAACTTGGTTTTTAGATCGTCTAGATCGTAAGTACGGGGATTATTGACCAATCCTGCAACTTCGACCTTCCAGTTTTCTGTCGGTAATGCTTGAGCATCCAGCCAAATTCTTTTGTTGCCACCAAACTCGTAAAAATTGTTATATTGCGCTGCAACTTTTGCTTCAGTGATGGGTCGGTCAACCTCGGCAAAATTAGGGTTGGTATTAAATGAATCTATTTTGGCTAGGTTAATGCTTTTTTCCAACGCCGTTTCCGATGCAGACTTGCCAAGATTAGAAGCACCTGAATTGCATCCCGCTAGGGGCAACAGACTAGCACCAATTCCCGCACCTACTAAAGACTTAATAAAGCTACGACGGCTATAGTAAAGTCTGGGAGGTGTAATTTGATTTTCTGATATTTCCCAGGATTTGGGGATGCGAATTAAAGTCATTGAATTTGAAAAATAGCTTGCTAAATATATAAGACCTGTTGGCTTTATTAATTGTAAACAACTATTACGACTGTCTCATTTTTTTATTGACTTACAGATGGGGAATAGGGGAATAGGAAATTAGGGCAATGGGGGAATGGGGCAATGGGGGAGTAGGGTTAAATTTGTAGTGTTATTTTAAAGAGTTAATATAAAATCTTGATCGCCATATAGTCACTTCAAAAAGAAAACATACAAGAAATACTAGTATTTGGACTTAGGTATACGTGTCAGATCCTTTTGACTTTTCCCAAGGGATACAGCTTCGCATATGACTTTTGACTTTTGACTTGAAGCCAATTGACCATGAGGAAATGAATTAGAATGACTATAGATTCTGTTGCACCCATAAAGCTGCCTGAGTGCGATCGCGTACGCCTAACTTGCCAAAAATATTAGATAGATGATTGCGAACTGTACCCGATGATAGATGGAGAGATTGAGCTATTTCTTTATTGCTTTTTCCCTGACCGAGTAAACGTAGAATTGTCAATTCGCGATCGCTAAACAAGGACTGTATATCGGTTGGGTTGTTGAGAGGCTTTAACCTGGCAAAAACTTTTTGGGCAATATTGGCATCGAGTTGAGCATGTCCTTTGTGTAAAGATCTCAATGCAGAGATTACTTCTGATGAAGAAGCACTTTTGAGCAAATAGCTTAATGCGCCAGCTTCTAAGGATTGCCAGACGTATTCATCGCGATCAAAGGTAGTTAAAACCAGAATCTTAATCCAGGGAAACCGCTGATGAATGATGCTGGTTGCTTCTACTCCATTACAGATCGGCATCCTAACATCCATCAAAATGATGTCTGGCTGCAATGATTCTGCTAGGGCGATCGCTTCTTGACCGTTATTGGCTTCCCCTACTACTTGCAAATCGGCTTCTAAAGACAGAAGGGAGGCTAATCCCTGGCGAAACATGATTTGGTCATCAGCTAGTAATAATTTAATCATGGTCGATCGTTAATTGAATTATCGTTTCCTTGTTGCGGTGCAGTATCTATTATTTCTTAGGGGTTATAAATTGGATTAGTAATGTCTACATTTTTGATAGTCCATGTATGGGGCTGGTAAAACAAACATTGACTAATAATTTGAGATGTATCGACGGTAAAGTAAAAAGATTCGACTACATCGAAAGTGCATACTCCACTTCTAAGATAAATACGAGTAGTATATTTCCCAGGTGTCATACCGAGATAGGGCATTTTAAGTTGTATTTCGCCGATGCCTGGGGCAATATTAAACAAGCAATTGTCGCTAGCGGCGGTGAGGTATAGAACTAAATCTTGTTCCCCTAAAATCTTTCTAACTTTGATGCCTAAATTGAGGTTATCAATATATTTTACAGATTTATATTTGACGCACAAAGATATGGGTTCACCGCACAAAGGAACATCTAAAATTTGCTCGTTGCGATCGCAAAAATAAATTTCTAAGATGTCTAAACCCGAACTTTCTGCTGGAGTTTTGGGAGGAAGAAACATTCGAGAATCGGAATCATGTTTATGGGGTTGACTCAAGACTAAATCTTCTTCATATTTTCTAATAACTGATTCTGTATCCCCCGCAGCCAACAAGCGTCCTTTTTCTAAATAAATTGCGGAGTTACAAATATTTAAAATACTGTGAGAATTGTGAGAAACTAAAATAAAAGCAGTACCTTGTTTTCTTAGTTTAGCTAATCTTTGATGGCACTTCATTCTAAATTTAATATCTCCGACAGAAAGCACCTCATCTATTAATAATATTTCTGGTTCGACATGAATGGCACAGGCAAAACCTAATCGCGCAGACATTCCTGAGCTATAGGTTTGTACTGGAGCATCAATCGCTTCCCAAAGTTCGGCAAAATCGACTACGGCATCAAAGTTTTGATCAATTTCTGCTTTTGTCATGCCTAAAATAGACATATTGGCATAAATGTTTTCTCTTCCTGTAAGGATAGGATTAAAACCAGCACTGAGGGCAATCAGAGGCGCAACTCTACCCTTAACTTTGATCGAACCAGTGTCGGGATTGATTAAACCACTAATGATCCGCAGGAGAGTACTTTTACCTGCTCCATTTGCTCCAATTAATCCTAAAGCCTCGCCTTTTTTTAGTTGGAAGCTTACATCTTTTAATGCCCAAAATTCGCGATCGCGTAACTTATGGCTACGTCGAGATCTACACATTATTTCTGAGGCAATATCCTGGATTCCATAAAATAAAGAATGCTTAAGATCGCGACAAAATTTCTTAGAAACGCGATCGATATCAAGCACTATATCACTTTCTTTTTGATTAGGTTTTTTATTTATTTTTTTGACTTTTATTACCATTTTTATCTCAAAATTATTTCTAAAGAGCTATCTAGTTGAATGCTATTTGTTCAAATGGTTACTTGATACGAATCATAGGTAAATACTCAATGTTAAATGGTAAATACTCAATGTTAAATGTTAAGAGCTTACTCTTTCAATGGCGTAAGGCATTGCTAAACGAAAAAAAATCCAGGTAATCAGTAACCCAACGAAAGTAATTATGCTAACCAGCCAAAAGCCAAACGTATGAGTTAAACTTCCCGTTGTAGATAATTCTCGGATGGTAACGAGCAGTGGGGTAACGGGATTATATTTAACCAAACTGGCAAAAGTACCTTCAGTAGGAACAGGGTAAACTACGGGTGTTATAAACAACCAAAAGCTAGTAATCATCGTTATCCCCTTAGATATATCCTGATATAAAATCCCCAAAGGGGCAATCAAAACACCAATAAAAGTCCCTAACATAACTAGATGCAAAAGAGCAACAGGAGCCAAAATAATACTAGGAGCGATCGCAACTTGAAAATAAATAAATAAACCAATAATTAAAATTAGTTTGATGGTGAAATTAAAACCAACCTCTCCTAGTTTACTGAGAATAATTGCCTCCCGAGGAAAGTTAACCCTAGCTAGCATGGGCTTGGCTTGAGTAACGGAAATAATCGGAGCATTTAAGGATTCAACAAAGGTTTGCCAAAGAGAAGTACTAAACATCACATAAGCAGGATAAGGCAGATCGGTTTTGCCAATATTAATCACATTAGATTCACCAGCAAGAGTAAATCCTAGTGCCATAAATATTGGCGGTAAAAATGCCCAGAAAATGCCTAAAAAAGACTGCCGATATTGGGCTTTGATATCCCTAATCATTAGCTGCCAAGCTAATCCCCTGGAGGCAAGTAAATCTTGCCACATTAGTTTAAACAGCATTGATGGATGTTTTATTTTACTTTCGGGAGTATATATTTTTTCCATTTGTTAGTTGTCCTAAAGGATACCGCTTCGCATATTAGTTGTTAGTTGTTAGTTGTTAGTTATTAGTTATTAGTTATTAGTTGTTAGTTACTAGTTGTTGTAGATAAGGCATATTTTGTCTGGACAGTTATTATTGATTTTTTAATTGTCCACTTAATTAAGTCTTGAGTGTATTTTTCGCTGATGATTGGTGGGTAATATTGTAATGCTTTAAATAGGTAAGATATGGCATCTCTTATACTGGAAAAATCTTTGCCATATTCGAGATATTGTTGGGTACAATATCGATAAATCCAAGCTAAACTTTTATTCTTTTGTAACTGTTCTATCTCTGATAATCTGCAGTAGGTTTTCTCTAGCATCAGAATCAATTGTTGCTCGATCGCTGCAATTTTGGCAGTCATAGAATTAGCAGATTGTCGATAGTAAATTTGATGTTTTGGTACAACTACAAAATCCCAATTCATTGCTAGTCTGAGGTAGTAATCCCAGTCAGCACAGTGGGGAAAGCTAGAGTCAAAACATCCCGTTTGGGCGATCGCTTGACGACGAATTAGAGGATTTGAACCGTGAGCGAGAAAGTTATTTTCTAAGAGCTGAGATAAAACATTACCTTGATGGTAAACTGCTTTGCTGGGGAAACATTTTTCTGTCTGTTCGTGAATAAAATACGTCCAGCTATAGGCTACTCCTGCTTGGGGATTATCTACTAAAGCTTGAATTTGTAAGGCTAATTTATCTTCTGTCCACCAGTCATCAGCATCGAGAAAAGCAAGATAGTCTCCGCGAGCAATTTTTATCCCTTGGTTACGGGCTTCTGCTACCCCAGCATTGGGATAATCATGAGCTTTGATTCGAGGATCTGTCAGCTGATTAACTAAGTCGAATGTATTATCTGTCGAGCCATCATTAATGATAATTAACTCCCAATTTTGATAGGTTTGGTTGAGAACTGAGTTAACAGTTTTGCTAATAGTATCACTAGCATTATAGGCAGGAATAATAATTGATATTAAAGACATAATTTTAA